>JBAZGT010000002.1 GCA_041652735.1 Dehalococcoidales bacterium
GAAAGTGCGATGACTGGCATTGAATCTGTCAAACAGAACGCGCTTGCGGCTGTGATAGAAGACAAGACAGTTTAACGTCAATTGGTCAAACAGCTAGACCAAAAATTGGAATACTCTGGTGAGCCGGGTTGATGCGGGCCGGCTCACCAATCGGGCTTTATACTGGCACTACCACGTACGAGATTATGGGTAACAATAGAGGAAAGGGATGAAGAACCAAATAACTAAGCATATTTTAATGCTTCTAATTGTTTCCATGGCTGCGCTTGCCGTAATGGCGGGGTGCACGTCATCTGCGACACCGACACCGACTCAATCACAGCAGAATCAGCAGCCGGTTGAAGTCTTATCTGTTTTAGATACCTATAAAACCGGCCAAACGGTTAACCCCGGCGGGCCGGAAATTGAAATAACCTTAAAGAACGTGTCTGTTGAGCCTGTAGTTTCTTTAGAGGCCGCTCTCGAACTACTTTCTATACCTGCCGATTCTTTTCTAAAGAGATCTTGGAACTACAACTTCAATGTTACTTCTTCGAATCCTTTGTTGCCTGGTAAAAGCATCAGAGCTAAAAACATTCTAATCAGTGGAGGATTTGGCGATAGTCTTCCATATGCTGTGACTATAAATGGAACCCTGCAAAGCGGCGCAGTATTTGCTTACACGTGGGAACCGCCGAATTAATGAAATCCGGAAAGGGCAATACGGTACAGTGATAGAGAAACGTAGAGGAAATAGAAATATAACTAATCCTCTGCCTTGACGTTAATACTAGTGAAGAACATGTTTTACAGGGAGGGATTATCATGAAACGGCTATTATTTTTAATGCTGGCGATTGTGATGATAAGCGGCCTTTTCGGCTGTTCTCAGCCGGCTGCGGCAGGGCTGCTGAAGTCGGATAAAGACCGCATCACCTCACCGATGGTAAATCAATCCGACATGACAATGCTGGTAAATGGCGATGGTGAATTCGCCTTCGACCTTTACCAGGCTTTAAAGAAAGAAGGCGGTAATATCTTCTATTCGCCCTACAGCATCTCGCTGGCTCTGGCGATGACCTACGCCGGCGCCCGTGGTGAAACTGCGCAGCAAATGGCAGATACCCTTCATTACCTGCTACCTCAGAGTGCTCTGCATCCGGCGTTTAACAGTCTTGGCATCGAGTTAGACAAGCGCGGTGAGGGAGCCCAGGGCAAAGACGAGCAAGGTTTCCGGCTTAACATAGTCAATGCAATCTGGGGACAGAAGGATTATAAATTCCTCTCGGCCTATCTTGATCTGCTGGCCGAGAACTACGGAGCCGGATTAAGGGTTCTTGATTTCATTAAAAACACGGATCAATCCCGGGAAGTGATTAATCAATGGGTGAGTGACCAGACGGAAGGCCGCATCAAAGACCTGATTCCGGAAGGTAGTATTGATTCACTGACTCGTCTGGTATTGACCAACGCCATCTACTTCAATGCGGCATGGGCTCTCCCTTTCCAGCCGGAAGCTACCCAAAATGGTCCGTTCCATTTGATAAGCGGCACCGACGTAACTGTGGCGATGATGAAGCAAACCGGCTCCTTTAAATACGTCGAGGGTGATAATTATCAGGCTATCGAATTGCCTTATGACGGACAAGAACTATCTATGGTCATCTTCCTGCCCGCGCTGGGACAGTTCCAGGCCTTTGAAGAAGCGATGACTTCTCAACTGGCCAGCGATATTTCGGCGCAAAAGATTAATAACCGGCAGGTTGCCCTCACTATGCCCAGGTTTGAATTTAAATCAGAATTCGGGCTTAAAGAGACACTTATGGGTATGGGCATGGTAGATCCGTTTTTGGATAGCGCCGATTTTTCCGGTATGTCCAGCCAGAGTGACCTGCATATTGACGATGTTGTGCATAAGGCGTTTGTTTCCGTAGATGAAGCCGGAACCGAAGCAGCAGCCGCGAGCGCCGTGATCGTGGGAACAACATCTATGCCGGCGGAGCCGGTGGCAGTTACTCTTGACCGCCCCTTCGTTTTCCTGATTCGTGATATTCAAACAGGCGCGGTACTGTTTATTGGACGTGTGATGAATCCGGGCGAGTAGAATAGTCTCGAATCGCCACGGGTAAGGAAATACCAATGTGAAAAGAATAGTAGTAGTGAACTATATCGATGATTTTATCGACATGTGGCGAATATAGGTGGTAGCCGACAGACATTCTATATGGCAACGTAAATATGTTTATTCTCTACATTCCATAGGTTTTAACTAAAAATCCAACTTGAAGCCAGAAGATAAAGCCCCTCTTTAATTCGCAATAGATTAGTTTCTAATAATTATTACTAAAGCCTCCTGAACTGGGAGGCTTTTTGTTTTTTCTTCCTTCGTTCTTCCCCGAGGATTACCCAGAAACATGCTATTTCTTGATGTATCTCAATTTGACTTTTTGTTAAATAATGAATCTAGAAATGTATTTTTCAGCACCTTAAAAACTGAATATCAGCAGAGCCTTGACCCCGTATCGCGGTACGGGGCAGGCACTGAACGCTTGCCTCACCGAAAGGGGGTTAAGCGTGGTTACAACAGCGTGTCCTCAAGATGATAACCCTTTATCCTATGACAGGCTAGATGGCGAGTGGCTTGTTTGGTATCAAGTTGCCCACCGCTTTGAGCGTAAAGTACCGTCACCGGATAGAGCGGACATAAGACACAGTATTATTCTGGAGCTAGCTATGGCAAGACGCAGAGACGGCCAGCCATATTGCTTTCTCGCCGGTTACTCTTTCGATATCCCAAAGGAATAATGTTTTAGCCAGCGCCGGCGGACCGGCCAGCAGGACATGCACCGGTTTTTCTGCCATTAAACAAGCTCTCAACAGTTCCTTAACCTCGTCATGACCGATGATATCCTCGAATAAGTCATCAGGCAGGCTTAGTTTTTGATTTTGTGGCGTCTGGAGTGATTCGTTGGCAGCTTTCACAATCACCGCTTTTCCCAATTCACTAAGACGATAACCGGTATGAGAGTTGGACCTAAAAACATTCTCCAGGTAACCATCTTTGAAAAGACGGCTAAGGGTTGCCGGCCAAATCCGGACATGGCGCCAGCCCCAGCCAATCTTGTACTCCTTTTCCATATCATGGGTTTTTTCGAACTTGGCTATTTCCGTTAGTAATCCAAGGTCTGCTTCTTTTATCATTTCCATCCTCTTTCCGCCTTGATCATTTGATAGGCCACCATTACCAGGTTGAAGAAGTATGCAGTTCCTTTTACTCCGGCAGTATCGGGATGTAGCTTTCTTACCAATTCACGGTAGCGTACCTTTACTTCGTCATTACTGGCGGACTTTTCCAGCCCCATGACAAGATAAGGATCCGTTGCTGATTGTCCGTTTACCATTCCCTGTAATTTCATAGTCTCTATGCCAAAGGATTTCAATAGGGTTGCGAGGTATTCATTCATCCAGCACTGTAGTTCCTTCAACATGATCACGAGTATTTTAGCGAACATCTCTCTCGTTTGATCAGCCATGACCTAGCTCCATCCGCGGAGATTCGGCATCAGCGGCCGGCCCATCCGGGAGAAGTCAGGGCATTTTTGACACACTTGGTAGACCAGCGGAGCGCCGCGCTTTAGTGGCTCTATCGAGCTGATGGGCAGCCGGTGCCCTTTTTCACAATGGATGCATTTTTCGTTTACCTTGGCATGGCAGCATTCGTATAAACTTCGTGACATTTTACTCCTCCTTTTCGCCCAGAAATATTCGCGATTAGTTAAGGCGACCTTGTTCTCTCAACACCAAGCCAGTCCAGGAGAATAGCCCGGACATAACTGATATGCATTTTGTCAGGCCGGCCTGCCGCGTCCCGGAAAGCTCGATTGACATAATCTATTGGGCAACTAGCGGCCGATAATTCTTTGGCCAGGTCGCGGAGCTGCACCGACTCCCGGACATCCGGTTCGCGCGGAATGATTTCGTTAATATTTCCGGATGGCACACGGCCCCATTCTTTCCTGAAACATACCGTTAACCTCTCCAGTATTTCCGTATCCGGATATCGAGCAGCCGTGGGCGAGGAATTTTTCTCACCTGAGAGTTCGCCAGAGCGCTCAGGTGAATTTCTTCTTTGTTTTCCGCTTCCTCTTCGGCTTGATTTTCCTGTTTCTTCGGGATGATGAAAGGGGGTCCGGGGGAAAGAAGAGGGTTTTTCCGTTTGTTCGGCTGAATCTCCACCTGGGCGATTGTTTTGATTCACCTGACGACTGTCTTGGATTTCACCTGAACTATCACCTGTATGTTCGCCTGAACCCGGCCAGTTCTGGGTGATGACTGTTGAAGCTCCCTTTTTATAACGGAGTTTATCCAGCCAGTCGTCCGGCGGTGGAAATTCTGACGGCCAGGCCCACTGGAGACGCTGGACATCCCACCAATCTATTATCTGAACAGCCGGTGACTTAGGAGTGTCGTAGACTTTAATGAGGTTGTTTTTTGATAGTTCCTGGATAATACTTGGGACATCAACCTTAGAAATGTGATCGATGTTAGGGCAGATGGCGTACTTTATTTCTTCCGGATCACCGCATAACCGGCCCTGGTCGTCGGCGTTAGCCCACATCAACGGAAAGAGGGCACATGCTTTAAGCGATAACCGGCCGTAACGACGGTCGGTTGAATAGCTCTGCGGGAAAACTCTCCCCCTGGCTATCGCTCGGCGCATAGTGCCCCCTTAACCTAAACATCATGGATTTTGGATGCTTTGACTGTCGCCTTTATCATTGTTGCCTTTGAGCAAGATGGCTTCGGCTTCTTTTATCGCCTCATCAGGGTTAAGCAGTTCAGCCAGTTCCGCGGCACGGACAGCTCGCAGTGGGCTGAACTGACGGTGCTTCTTGACGATATCGTTCAAATTCAGCGACGCATATTTCTGGGTTGTCTCGATATCGGCATGCCCCATGATTTCCTGTAAAGAGCGCAAGTCTCCGCCCTGGACGAGGAAATTTTTGCCGAAGGCATGCCGCAGGCGATGCGGGCCCAGCTTAGGCCCTTTGATGCCGGCTTTCTTCATATAACTACGGACTAAGTCATACATTGAGTGCCGGCCTATCTGGCCTGTTGAGTTATGAAAGACGTAGTCAATCGGGCTGGTAGCCGCGACCTGTAAAAGAAGCTCTCTTGTTTCTTCACTGATTGGTACCTCGCGCCAGCCGATTTTACCTTGGACGATGATTGTTTCCTGTCGGATATTGTGTTTAAGGAGAGAGCAAACCTCACCGGAACGCACGCCGGTGTCTATCATTAAAGTAAGGATCGTCCTGTCCTGGAGATTATCGGCTGTATGAAGTAGTTTGATAATTTCGTTGGCTTCCAGGGTAGGCATCACGATTTTGGGACGCCGCGGCGCTTTTATTTCTAACATGGGGTTTGGTACATGACGGCGGGCGGCTAAAAATTTATAAAATGTCTTCAGCGCCCGGTAAACATCCCATTGAGTTTCATGGCTCCATGTCATGGTGGAGAAGAACATTTCTATGGGTTCTGGGCGCCTGGGCAACATAGGGCAAGCCCTCTCAAAAGGGTATAGCCTTCCCTTGTACCAGGCGATGGTCTCTTTACTAAGATTTTGGGCAGTCCGGCTGGCAAGGAATTCACGAATGGCTTGTTCGGTCCTCATGGCTAAACCTCCAGGACAACTTTTTAGAGGTTAGCACCATTACCGAGGACGCAAAACCGGAATAAGTGAGGGGGACTTTTAACAGGCATTTCCGGCGGAAGTCCGGTCCCAAAACGGCCATCCCTTTTTCATCATAAAATGACGCAAGGGACTTTAAAACCACGGACTTTAGACCGTTATAGGGGGGACTTTCAACCGGAGAAACTGGGGTTTTTGAAGCTATTTGGCGACCCCGGGGGGATTTGAACCCCCGATCTCCACCGTGACAGGGTGGCATGTTAGACCGCTACACCACGGGGCCGTTAAATAAAAAGCGCGCTTTTTGCCTAGCGCGAATTTCCATTCTTTTAGAGTCTAGCAAAGGCGGGAGGCCGTGTCAAGACAAACTGCGGCCCGGGGGCGGCGCGTTGTGTCGCAACTGCACCGTTGTTGTCTCACTATCAAGTTTATGGTATAATGACGTAAAATTCGTTAAGGGATCGGATAGTGGCGAAGAAGAGAGTAATACAGAAAAAAACGGACAGCAAGTTACAAGAGTATGAGCTGGTTTACATCGTCAGTCCCGAGGTTGCGGAAGATGCTCTGGAAGCTAGGATTGATAGCATCAGCCAGTTCATTACCGGTAAAGAAGGCGTAATTGACGGGGTGGATAAGTGGGGCAAGAAAAGATTGGCTTATCCCATCAAACGCTTCCTGGATGGCAATTATGTACTGACCAAATTCAAGATGGGCCCGGCGCGGTGTAAAGAACTCGATGCCAGCCTGCGGATGTCAGAAGAAATTATCAGGCATCTGCTGATAAAAGTGGGCGGTTAGCTTAAGGCGTAATGAGCTCCCGAGTTTTACCGGGGAGGTGAAGCGGCGATGCCGAGTTTGAACAAAGTAACGATAATCGGGAATGTCGGGAATGAGCCGGAAATGCGTTTTACGCCCAACGGAAAGCCGGTCACATCTTTTTCCGTAGCCACCAACTGGGTGTTCACTTCGCCCGAAGGTGAACGACGCCAGGAAACGGAATGGTTTAATGTGGTAGCCTGGAACAGGCTGGCCGAACAGTGCAACCAGTTCCTGGCTAAAGGCAAGCTGGTCTACGCCGAAGGCAGGATACATACCCGGAGCTGGGAGGGGCAGGACGGCCAGCAGCATTCCCGGATGGAAGTTATTGCCAACCGGGTAATCTTTTTGGATAAAAAAGGCGTCACCGGCGGGACGGATGAAAAGACAGAGGATGCCGGCGGGGGTGACATGGAGCCGGAAGACCTCCCGTTTTAATTAATCAGAAAAATCTTAATGTAAATAGGGGAAATAATGACACAGGGAAGAGATAACAGGGCCAGGAGACCTAACCGGGGCAAGTATATACCCAAGCGCAAAGTATGCTTCTTCTGCCGGGATAAAGTCCAGTACATCGATTATAAAGACCCCGCCAAGCTGCGGCCTTATATTTCCGATAGGGGTAAAATATCACCCCGCCGCAAGAGCGGCGCCTGCGCCAAGCACCAGCGCGCACTGGCTATTGCCATTAAGCGGGCCAGGCACCTGGCTTTATTGCCCTTTGTGGCGGCGCATGTCCGTAAAACGGGGGTCACCAGTTAATTTATTTTAGCGCTGAACCGTTTTTACCTTCCATCATTTCCTCACATAACGTTCAGTAATAACAGGGAGTTAAAGTGCCGAAGAGAACCTATCAACCTAAAAGTATTCCCAGAAAAAGGGAACACGGTTTCTTGAAGAGGATGAGCACGCGCGGCGGCCGGGATGTGCTTAAAGCCAGAAGAGCCAAAGGACGGAAGAGATTAACCGTGGTCTAGCCTCCATTGCCGCCGGACCGGATGGGGCAGCCGTGAAGGAAGATAAATCACCCGCCAGGAAGATGCCGTTCAGCATTGTCTATGAAAAAGGGAAATCATGGGCGGGCAGGGAAATCATCGTCAGGGCTTTACCCAACGGGCTCGGCACATCGCAGTTCGGATTCGTCGTCAGCCGGCGTGTGGGTAATGCAGTCACCAGGAACCTGGTCAAGCGGCGGCTGCGGGAAATAGCCAGGAAAATACCGGCGGCGCCGGGTTGGGACATCGTCATCATCGCCCGTGTTCCAGCGGAGGCCGCGGGTTTTTGGGATTTAGACAATACGCTCAGGAAGTTGTTAGTCCGGGCGGGAATACTCGCAGAAGAAAATGAAGGCTGTAGCTAGGAAACTGATAAAGTTGTACCAGGTAACATGGTCGCGGGTAATGCCGCCAGCCTGTCGCTTCACGCCTACCTGCTCCGAATACACCTCGGAGGCGATAGACAAATTCGGTTTCTTTAGAGGGGTATTTTTGGGTATGAAGCGGATTGCCCGCTGCCATCCCTTAAACCCGGGCGGGTACGACCCCGTGCCTTAAGCCTTTGACTATTTGACAACATAGTCCCGGATGTAATAAATTCAACTGACCTTTTTGTGGAGAATATGGTGAAATTGAATAAAATGAAAATAGGCGTGATAGCGCTGCTGGTGGTGATAATTCTCAGCATAGGTTTGCTGGGATTAAGCTGTGTCAGCGGCATCGCGCCCATAGGGTGGTCCGGCGGCACGGTGGCCGACGGTGTTCTGTATGTCGGCTCGAACGAAGGCCGGTTGACCGCCATCAATATCGACGACAGCAGCCGCCAGTGGGCGGAAGCGCTAAAAGCCAAGACCCAGTCCGGGCTGTTCGGCTGCTCGGCGTCCAGTATCGGCTGCGGAGGCGGCTCATCTTCCGTGCCTATTTACGGAACGCCGGTGGTTTCTGACAACCTCGTTTATGTGGCCGGATACAACGGCAAGATTTGCGCTTATAATACCAGCAACCTGGCCACGCGCTGGGTTTATCCCCGTGAGGGTTATCTCCAGCCCTTCGTCGGCGGGCCGGTAATCTCCCAGGGCATACTGTTCGTCGGCTGCGCCAATGGTTATATCTATGCCTTGGACGCGTTGACCGGCGATATGCTGGCCGAGTATGAGACCGGCGATAAAATCTGGGGCACCGCGGCGGTTGACGGCGATAGTCTGTACATCGGCTCTTTCGATAAAAAGCTGTATGCCTTCAATATCACCGACCTCACCCTGAAATGGGTATGCAACACGGAAGGCTCCATCATCTCCACGCCGCTGGTGGACAACGGCACCGTTTACTTCGGGTCTTTTGATAAGAAACTTTACGCCGTAAATGCCGCCGATGGCACCGTAAAATGGACGTTTACCGGCGGGAAATGGTTCTGGACGCAGCCGCAAATTGTTGACGGCGTTATTTACGCCGGCTGTCTTGACGGTTACGTTTATTTGATTAATGCGGCCAATGGCGCAGAGATAAAGAGTTTCACGCTGGGCAGCCCGGCGGCCGGAGCGCCGGTTATCTCCGGCAATTACGTCGTCTTCGCCTCCCAGAAAGGCCTAATCTATAAAATAGATACCGCCACTCAGGATATCCGGCAAATCGCTGACATTAAAATGAATGTCGATGGCCCGCTCACCGCTTATAACGGCATCATCTATATTCATCCCCAGTCCAGCGAGATTAAATGCATCGATGTTGAAACCGGGGCTGTCCTGCCGGATATTTCACTGGTAAGTTAAAATCGGAGTTATTTGAATTGAATGTTTGGGATTTAATAATTCAGCAGCCGCTAATCAATATTCTAATAGTAATATCCCACTTCCTGGGCGGCAGCTACGGCCTGGCCATCATCGTGTTGACTTTAATCGTCAACCTTGCCTTATATCCCCTCACCATGAACCAGCTTAAATCATCCCGGGCGATGCAGGACCTCCAGCCCAAGCTGACCGAGCTGCAAAAGAAGTACGGCAAAGACCGCCAGAAGCTCGCTCAGGAACAGATGAAGCTCTATAAGGAGTCCGGTATCAAGCCGGCCGGGTGCGCCATAACCATGATTATCCAGATGCCGGTGTGGGTGGCCGTCTATCAGTCCATCATGCTGGCGCTGGCGGTCGCCCCGGAAGGGCTCCTTAATCTTTCCAGGTATCTCTATCCCTGGCATGTGGTCTACTCAGCCCTCCCGCTGAGCAACTCCTTCCTGGGTATGAGCCTCAACGCGCCCAACCCCATATTAGCTATCCTGGTGGGCACCGGCATGTGGATTCAGCAGAAGATGTCCACTCCGCCTTCCTCCAACCCCCAGCAGGCCCAGCAGGCCACCATGATGCTCTGGATGATGCCGCTGCTCTTCGCTTTCATGGCGCTAAACTTCCCCGCCGGGCTGTCCATTTACTGGATAACCTCCAGTCTTTTCAGAATCGTGGCGCAGTACCGGGTAACGGGGTGGGGCGGCTTGCGCAAGCAGCCGCAGCAGCCGGTGGATAGCGGGAAAAAATACGTCAAGTTCGACGATGGCCAGGACAGGAAATTCACAGAAAAAGCCGACTCCGAGGTTATCATCAAGGACAGCGGCCCGTCCAAGGATAACCTGAATCCTTATAAACCCGCCAAGTTCAAGTTCCGCAAGGACAAGGACCAGGGAACTACCAAAAAATAACTAAGCTAGTGATGTGAGGTCGGAAGATATGGATGCACCCGGAAATCAAATTGATATTTATGAAGAAGCCAAGAAAGTGCTTGAAGATATTCTTGATTTGATGGACTTGCCCGGTGTCGTCAGGCCTTCCGATGAATTTACCTCCAGCGATGATGAAGGCAATCTTGCCTCCATCGGGCTCAACATTGAAGGCGATGACCTGGGCATTTTGATAGGGCGGCGCGGCCAGACGATGGTATCCCTGCAATATATAGTCCGGCTGATTATGGCCCACAAGATGCAGGTGCAAATACCTATCGTTCTGGACGTAGAAGGCTACAAGCAGCGCCGCTGTGAGGGACTGCGCCTGCTGGCCAACCGGCTGGCGGAGCAGGTGAAGACGCGGAAAGTTCCTTTCACCATGGAACCGATGTCGGCTTTCGAGCGACGGGTGGTCCACCTGGCGCTGTCCGAGCACCCGGATGTTACGACGGAAAGCACCGGCGTAGGTGAGTCACGCAAAGTGGTCATCACCCCCAAGACCCTGCCCAAGAATTGATTAGCACGCAATAGTGTGTTAACATAAGGGTGATAAAAGCGTAGACGGAGAAGAGTAGGGGCGCTTTAGCGTAGCCAGCGAGTCTGATAAGGTGCGAGCAGATATACGCCGCGTTCTGAAAATCACTCCAGAGCTGCCAACTGAAAAATCCCGATGGTAATCGGGAAAGAGTAAGCCGGGCCGGTCCCGTCAGCCGTTATCCTGACGAGGGCATAATCCGTGCCCTGTTAAGCGTCTCCCCGGTAATACCGGGGGGGAAAATGGGTGGTACCGCGGGAGCTTTAGAGCCTCGTCCCTGTGACGGGGCTTTTTTGTTATTCGTGAGATGTCATTCCGTACTCGATACGGAATCCAGGGCAGGGGAAAAGAGGATGCGTTCCCGCCTGCGCGGAAATGACGGATGAAAAAATGATGGTTTTTTGGTATTAATACAGGGGGGCAACATGTTTAAACCCGTTAGCAGCAGAGTGAACTTTCCGCAAATGGAAGAAAGCGCGCTCGTTTTCTGGAAAGACAGCAAAATCTTTGAAAAGAGCGTGAACTCCAGGCAGGGCAAGCCGCGTTTCGTCTTTTATGAAGGGCCGCCCTTCGCCAACGGCAACCCCGGCATCCACCACGTGCTGGCCCGGGCTTTCAAAGACGTTATCGTGCGCTATCGGGTGATGAAAGGTTATTACGTGCCGCGTATCGCCGGCTGGGATACTCACGGACTGCCGGTGGAGCTGGAAATAGAGAAGCAGCTTGGCTTTTCCGGCAAGGACCAGATTGAAAAATACGGCGTGGAAGAGTTCAACAAGCGCTGCCGGGAAAGCGTGTTCAAGTACCTGAAAGAGTGGAACACCCTGACGGAGCGCATTGGTTACTGGGTGGACCTGGAGCATGCCTACAAAACCATGGACAATTCCTATATCGAGACGGTCTGGTGGGCGCTCAAGCAGATGTGGGACAAAGGGCTGATTTACCAGGGCTACCGCGTCACGCCGCACTGTCCGCGCTGTGGCACGTCCCTGAGCTCGCACGAGGTCTCCCAGGGCTATAAGGAAAATACGGAAGACCCATCCATTTACATAAAGTTTCCGGTTGCCGGCAAGGCTAAAGTGGATTTACCGGCGGACAAGCCGGTCCATCTGCTCGCCTGGACGACCACTCCCTGGACGCTGCCGGGCAATACCGCCCTGGCCGTGGCGCCGGACGCAGAATACGTTTTGCTCAAGGGAGAAAGCGACTACCTTATCCTGGCGGCGCGGCTGGCCGGGGTCATCAAGCTGGACGGCTATGAAAAAGTGAAGAATATAAGGGGGGAAGAGCTGGTGGGGACGGCATATCGCCCCCTCTTTAACCCCCATGAATTCGGTATTACCAGGATGCGGTTCCAGGAAGACGGCGCACTGGCGGCACAGGAACCGGTCAAAGACCTCACTTACCGCGTCATCAGCGGGGACTTTGTTACCATGGAAGATGGCACCGGCATCGTCCACGTGGCGCCGGCTTTCGGGGAAATAGACCACGAGGCCGGTAAAAAATGGGGACTGGACTTCGTCCAGCAGGTCGATCTGCAGGGCAGGATTACCGGCAACTATGCTTTTACCGGCAAGTTCGTTAAAGACGCCGACCCTCTGATACTGGCCGACCTTAAAGAGCGCGGGCTGCTCTACCGCCGCGAGACTATCCGGCACACCTATCCATTCTGCTGGCGCTGTGAATCGCCGCTGCTGTATTATGCCAAGCAGACCTGGTATATCAAGACCACCGCGGTTAAAGAACGCCTGCTCTCCGGCAACGAAGAGATTAACTGGTACCCGGAGCATATCAAGAACGGGCGCTTCGGCAACTGGCTGGAAAATAACGTGGACTGGGCTTTCGCCCGGGAACGCTATTGGGGCTCGCCGCTGCCGTTCTGGCGCTGTGAAAAATGCGGCGCTTACGAGTGCGCGGGCAGCGTGGCCGAGCTTAAAGATAAGCCCGGCTGCGACGGCCTGAAAGAGCCCCTTGACCTCCACCGCCCCTATATGGATGACGTTACTTTCAACTGCTCCAAGTGCGGCGGCAAAATGAAACGCACGCCGGAGGTGATGGACTGCTGGTTCGATTCCGGCGCCATGCCCATCGCCCAGAGCCACTATCCCTTTGAGAACGGGACGCTTCTGGAAGACGGCCGCTTCCCCGCCGACTTCATCTGCGAAGCCATCGACCAGACCCGCGGCTGGTTTTACAGTCTCCACGCCATTTCCACCATGCTTTTCGATAAGCCGTGCTACAAGAACGTTATCTGCCTGGGCCATATTAATGACGCCAAGGGCGAGAAGATGAGCAAGAGCAAGGGCAATATCGTTTGGCCGGAAGAGGTCATTAAAAAATACGGGGCGGACGCGCTGCGCTGGTACCTGTATATCGCCTCGGCGCCGGGCAACCCCCGCCAGTTCGACGTCCGGCAGGTGGAAGAGGTCTCCCGCCGCTTCCTGTCCACGCTGTGGAACGTCTATTCCTTCTTCATCATGTACGCTAATATCGATAACTATAAACCCGCGGCGGGCGCTTTCCCGCCCCCCGAGGCCGAGCTGGATAAATGGATACTATCCGAGCTTAACCAGCTTGTCGCCGACGTGGACGCGTCTCTGGCGGACTATAATCCCACCGGCGCCGGGCGCAAGCTGGAGGAATTCGTGGACGGCCTGTCCAACTGGTACGTGCGGCGGAGTCGGCGGCGTTTCTGGAAGAGCGAGAACGATACGGACAAGCTCTCCGCCTACAATACCCTATACTACTGCCTGGTGACGCTGGCCAAAATCATGGCCCCCTTCACCCCCTTCATCGCCGAAGAGCTTTACCGCAACCTGGTGCTTTCCGCTTTCCCGGACGCGCCGGAAAGCGTGCATCTGGCCGATTTCCCGGCGGCGGATGAAAGCCGGATAAACAAGGAACTGGCGGACGATAACCGCCTGGCCATGAAAGTGTGCAGCATGGGAAGGGCGGCGCGGGCTAAAGCGCAGCTCAAGGTGCGCCAGCCGCTGGAGACCGTGTACGTGGGCGTAACCACGGAGGCGGAAGGACGGGCGCTGGAGCGCATCGCGCTGCTGGTGCTGGATGAGCTAAACGTTAAGCAGTTGCTGTACGAGTCCGTGGAGAACGTAGGCGGCCTGGCCTCATCGGGCTTTTCCGTAATCAGCGAAACGGGCAACAACGTGGCTATTTCCACCAATATCACCCTGGAGCTGGAGGCGGAGGGCATCGCCCGGGAAGTGGTGCACCGCTTGCAGACCATGCGCCGTAACGCCGGCTATGAAATCGCCGATCACGTTATCGTGTATTATGATGGCAGCGCTTCCTTCGTGCAGACGCTTTCCGCTTTCGCCGACTATATCCGGCAGGAAACGCTGGCGGACGATATGGAGGAGGGCATCCCGGAAAGCGCCGACCTCAAGGAAGAGCACAAGATAAACGGGCTGGGCCTGCGGCTGGGCATCAAGAGGGTGCAGTAGCCACCGGCTGTCATGCTGAGCGAAGTGAAGAATCCGTAAGTGGGATTACTGCCTTTTTACGATACTGTTTACTGTTTACTGATAACTGTAAACTGTTAACTCTAGCTAGTCGTCGTCTGGGGGCTTTCTTCCGGTATTACCGTGACGGTATGCTCGGCGTTGCCGCGCCGGTACTTGATTTCCAGCGGTTCGCCGATTTTAGAGGAGTTCAATATCAGCGTATAGTCCTCGACGTTATTAACTTCCTGTCCGTCCATCTCCACGATAACATCGCCTTCTCTCAGGCCGGCATTGTCGATAGGCCCGTTAGCCACCACCTGGATGATAACCGCGCCCTTGTCCACGGATAAATCGAGCTGGATGATGGCCAGCTGGTCCACGGTATAGAGGCGCACGCCCAGCCAGGGCCGGGTAATATATCCCTTGTTTACCAGTTCCTGGATAATGGGAAGGGCGGTATCGATGCTGATGGCGTAGCCCATGCTTTCCACGCCCACGCTGGCTATCTTGGCGCTGGTAATGCCCACCACTTCCCCGGACAGGTTAACTAATGGCCCGCCGCTGTTGCCCGGGTTGATGGCGGCGCTGGTCTCTATCAGGTTATAAAGCGTCTGGTCCAGGTCCACCTGGAGCGCCACACCTTTCTGACTAATAATGCCCTCGGTGGCCCTGATACCCTGTCCCAGCGCGTTGCCGATGGCTATTACCCAGTCGCCGATGCGCATGGCGCCGGAACTGCCTATACGCAGCGCCGGCAGGTTATGAGCATCCAGCTTGATTATCGCCAGGTCGTTCAGAGGGTCGGTAAAGACGGCATTGGTAGCCGCGGTATAGGTGGTGCCGTCGTCCAGGGTTACGGTAATCGTCTTGGCGTCTTCCACCACGTGATTATTGGTCACGATTATGCCGTCGGCGTCGATAATCCAGCCGGAGCCGGCGCCTTGCTGGGTGTAAGGCCGGTTAAAAAAGTCGTAGGAAACTACCTCGGTGTTGATAGCCACTACCGATGGTTTTACCGCCGCTACCACATCCGCGATGTTGGCTAGCTGCCCGAAGCTGCTGCCATTAGATGACGGCGGTGTCCAGGTGGTACTGGGCGAGGGGGTGGTGGCAGGCGGTGCCGTAGTGGCTGTGGTGGAGGCAGCCGGGGTGGTGGTATCGGAGTTGGAAAAAGTAATGCAGCTGGCGCCGGCCAGCGCGCCAAACAGCAGGACCACAACGAGGATGACCAACAGGGATTTTAGCGGTAATCTTTTCATATTAAACCTCACTCGATTCTCTTGGCCAACACAATCAATTCGGCACCTCGATTGTGTCTCTGACTCAAATATGCATTTAGACACACCAGGTATCGTAACGGCGAATGAACGATATTTTCCAATAAACGGCCCGGACTATTGTTCACCAAGGGCCCTACGTATTCATGCACCTTCTTGTTTTGTCTATATAATCCCTTGATAAAATTTTCGAGAAATACGTGAAAATGGGTCTTCGTGAGTACTTTAGCTACTTCCCATCCGCTGTCGTTTAATGTGCTGACCAGTGCCGAAGGCGAAAAAGCTACGAGGTGTTCATCGGCAAATATGGTACTGGCCAGACTTCGTCTCCAGAAAGAATGTTCATCCCAGGAAAGCAGATTAGGCACGGAAACGTAAATATAGCCACCCACGGGCACGTATTCTCTGACATTACGTAACACCTTTTGCGGTTGATAACAATGCTCCAGTAAATGCATCAATATAACGAGGGAATAGGTACGGTCACTCTTAAAGTCCTCAATATCAGCGCGGTAGAACGTGCCCCTGGCGTGGGAATTGGCATAACTAATAGAGCTTTCAGATTTATCAACGCCGGTGGCTTCGTATTTTCCCGTTCTGTTTAGCATATCGACCAGGACTCCGCTGGCACAGCCAACATCGATTATCGTACGTACGGGAAGTTTTGATATTATACGCCGAAGGTGTTTGGCTTTAACACTGAAATCCTTGTTTCCGGCGTGCCATAAAACCCAATTGGGATTATAAGCATCAGCATCCTGTATGCTGTTGACGCGCTCCAGTAAATGGCCGCGTAAAATCCAACCTTTATAATTGTCACTCACTATTACTCATCCCCGTTATAGAAGAGTTAGATAAAAGCTAAATCAGAAAATAGGCAATCTCCTGGTATAGTTGGGGGCTATATTTCTAAAATTTGTATTTATCCAGATGATTATAGCATAGAAAAATATTGTTAAGAGAATATGAAAAAATGCCCCCTCTCTTTTCAGGGAGAGGGGGCGGGGGTACGGTTTCTGTGAAAGGTACTATTTAAACTCGGCGGGGACTTCCGGCAGCGTCTTGAGGGATTCTTTTACCAGGTCTTCCGGATAATCGTAGTCCGTCAGTTTGCCGGAGAGGTAGGAATCGTAAGCCGCCATGTCGAAGTGGCCGTGGCCGCTGTGGCACATCAGTATCGTCTTGGCCTCACCGGACTGCTTGCACTTCAACGCTTCGTCGATAACCACCCGTATGGCGTGGTTCGTTTCCGGGGCGCTGATGAAGCCTTCCGACCGCGCGAAGGTGATGCCCGCCTCGAAGGTGGCTATCTGGGGCACCGCTTTGGCCTCGATGAATCCCAACTTGTGCAGGAAGCTCACTATCGGCGCCATGCCGTGATAGCGCAGGCCACCGGCATGTACCGGCGGCGGCATGAAGTCATGCCCCAGGGTGAACATCTTGGCGATGGGTGCCATGCCGGCCACGTCGCCGAGGTCCCAGGCATAAGGCCCCTTGGTCAGTGAAGGACAGCTGGTAGGCTCGGCGCAGATGATGCGCAGGTTCTTCTTCTGGCCGTTTATCTTTTCCTTGACGAAAGGCAGGAACATGCCGGCGAAGTTGGAGCCGCCGCCCACGCACCCGACGATGATATCCGGGTAGTTCCCCACCATTTCCATCTGCATCAGGGATTCCTGCCCGATGACCGTCTGGTGCATCAGGACATGATTGAGCACGCTGCCCAGCGAGTACTTGGTGTCTTCCCGGCTGAAAGCGTCTTCACAGGCTTCGCTGATGGCCAGTCCCAGGCTGCCGTTGGCGTTGGGGTCTTTGGCCAGCACATCGCGGCCTACCTTGGTATCCGGGGAGGGGCTGGGCACGCACTTGGCGCCCCAGGTCTCCATCATGATGCGGCGGTAGGGTTTCTGATTGTAGCTGACCCTGACCATATAGACCTTGCATTCCAGACCGAAAAGCTGGCAGGCAAAAGCCAGCGAGCTGCCCCACTGACCGGCCCCGGTTTCCGTGGACAGCCGCTTGACGCCCTCTTTCTTGTTGTAGTAAGCCTGGGCGACGGCGGTGTTGGGTTTATGGCTGCCGGGCGGGCTGCTGCCCTCAAATTTGTAATAGATTTTGGCCGGCGTACCCAGCGCTTTTTCCAGACCGACGGCGTGGTATAAAACAGTGGGGCGCCAGGTCCGGTAAATGGACTGCACTTCCTCCGGTATATCTATATACCGCTCTTTGCTGAACTCCTGCCGGTTGATTTCCTCGCAGAAAAGGGGCGGTGGCAGGCGGGTCACTTCCTTGGTACCGGGGTGCAAATAGGGGGGAAGCGGTTCCGGGAGGTCCGCCTGGATATTATACCAGCGGGTAGGCATCTGCTTTTCATCTAATATATATTTGATTCTTTCCACCTTTATCTCCTTTACATAATAATATTGTAAACGTATATATTTTAACGGGGCATTACATATTTTACCTCCCGGTATTTTTCAATGAGTCCAGGGCTTTACGGGTAGCGACGATAAACGACTTTAGTGAATTTAACGTACTATCTTCTTCCATCAGTTCGATAAGGCGGCTGCCGATGATAACGCCGTCGGCGAGGGAGCCGGCGTGCGCCGCCTGTTCCGGGGTGGATATCCCGAAGCCGATACAAAGCGGCTGGGCGGTCTTCCGCCTGACCCTTTTTACGAAGTCCTGCAACTCCGGCGATAGGGTTTTCCGGGCGCCGGTAACCCCGGTAAGCGATACCAGGTAAACGAAGCCGCGCGACCGCGCCGTTACCATGGTGATTCTGGCGTCCGTGCTGGCAGGAGCCAGCAAATATATCATATCAATATTATCATTCCGGGCGGTTTTCTCCAACAGCAGTCCTTCTTCCGGCGGCAGGTCCGGCACGATTAATCCGTTAATGCCGGTCTGGGCGCAGCTGCGGCAGAAAGCTTCCGGGCCGTAATTGAGCACCGGGTTGAAATAGGTCATGAAAACCAGCGGGACGGCGGTCTTCTTCCTGATGGCGGCGGCCGTCTCCAGGCATAGCTGCGGGGTGATGCCCCGCATCAGCGCGTGGTGGCTGGCTTTCTGGATGGTGGCCCCGTCCGCCAGCGGGTCGGAAAACGGTATGCCCAGCTCGATGATATCACAGCCGCTTTTGGCCAGCAGCAGCGCGGCGTTTACGGTAGCTTGCATGTCCGGATAGCCGACGGTAATATAGGCAATCAAGGCCTTGCGGCCCGGTTTGAATACATCCGCTATTTTGCTCATTTTTGCGTTCCCAATGCCCCGTCCACTATTTCCATATCTTTATCCCCCCGCCCTGAAAGATTCACGATAATCAGCTTTTCTTTGGGCAGCCCGGCGGCCAGCCGGGAGGCGTAGTAAATGGCGTGGGAGGACTCCAGCGCTGGGATAATGCCCTCCGCGGAGCAGAGCAGCTTGAACCCTTGCAGCGCCTGCTCGTCCGTCACCGCCACGTAAGCGGCGCGGCCGCTGTCTTTATAGAAGCTGTGCTCCGGCCCCACCCCCGGATAGTCCAGCCCTGGCGCGATGCTGTGCGTCTCGGTTATCTGCCCGTGGGCGTCTTCCAGGATATAGGACTTGGTGCCGTGCAATACCCCGATTTTCCCCGCCGCCAGCGTGGCCGAATGCTGGCCGGTGTTGAGTCCTTTACCCGCCGCCTCCACCCCGATGAATTTAACTTCCTTATCGTCATAAAACGGGTGGAACATGCCGATGCTGTTGCTGCCTCCGCCCACGCAGGCCACCAGGTAGTCCGGCAGGCGCTGGTAAGCTGCCAGTACCTGCTCCCTCGTCTCCCGGCCGATTATCGACTGAAAATCACGCACTATCATCGGGTAGGGGTGCGGTCCCACCACCGAACCGAGCAGATAGTGGGTATTGTCCACGTTGCTGACCCAGTCGCGTATCGCCTCGTTAATGGCGTCCTTGAGGGTACGGCTGCCGGAGGTGACTGGGCGTACCTCGGCGCCGGTAAGCTTCATGCGGTTGACGTTGGGCGACTGCCGGTGAATGTCCTCTTCGCCCATATAGACGATGCACTCCAGCCCCAGCATGGCGCAGACCGCTGCCACCGCTACCCCGTGCTGTCCCGCCCCCGTCTCGGCGATAATGCGTTTTTTACCCATGCGTTTAGCCAGCAGCCCCTGCCCCAGGGCGTTGTTAATCTTGTGTGCGCCGGTATGGGCCAGGTCTTCGCGCTTTAGTAATATTTTCGCCCCGCCCGCCTTGGCGGAAAGCTGGACCGCGTAATATAGCGGCGTCGGTCGCCCGATGTAGTCGCGGCAAAGCTGCCGGAACTGCTGCTGAAAATCAGCGTCCGCCATCGCCGCCGCGTAAGCGCTCTCCAGCTCGCCGAGCGCGGGCATCAGCGTTTCCGGCACGAACTTGCCGCCGTACTCCCCGTAATAGCCGCTGGCATCAGGTCCGGCTGGCATCGGCTTGCCTCACTGCTTCGATAAATCCGGTTATCTTTTTCATATCCTTCACGCCCTTCGTTTCCACGCCCGTGGAGACGTCCACGCCCCAGGGCTTGATAAGCTTTATCGCTTTTCCTACGTTTTCCGGCTTGAGACCCCCGGCGATGATTACCGGGAATTTCTCCGCTACCGGCACCGCCAGCTTCCAGTCGAAGGTCAAGCCGGCGCCGCCGTACTTTTCCCGGGCGTTGGCATCCAGCAAAAACATGTGCTTTTGCCCCGCCAGGACTTGCTGGCCGTATTCCAGGTTGGCGATGACGGCCTCCGGCCTTTGGGTGCGGCTCACCCGGATTACCTTTACCACCGGAAGTCCGACCTCCACGCAGGAGACCCAGGGCTCGTCACCGCTCAACTGCACCCAGTCCAGCCGGCAGTCGTCGGCGATTTTCCGCATGGTCGGCACGGGCGTATTCACGAAAACCCCCACCGCCTCCGCCCGCGCCCGGTTATGCTTTAAAGCGCTCATTATTTTTTTTGCCGCGACGGGCGTAATCTGCCGGGGACTGGTGGCGAACACCAGCCCGATATAGTCCGCCCCGGCGGCCGCGGCCGCCAGTGCCTGTTCTTCCGTTTTTATGCCGCAGATTTTAATCGCTGTCATGACATCAGCTCTTTTATCCTGGCGGGTATGTCCGGGGCGGTGACCAGGGCTTCGCCCACCAGCACCGCGTTAACTTTACATTCCCTCATTTTCTTCATGTCTTCCCGGCTGCCGATGCCGCTTTCACTCACCACGATTACCCCCTCCGGCACCAGCAGGCGTAAACGCCGGGTAACACTGGTGTCCACTTTAAAGGTGTTCAGGTCCCGGTTATTGATGCCGATTATCTCCGCGCCGGCCAGCAGCGCGTTCATCAGCTCCTGCTCGTTATGCACCTCCACCATGCAGGCCAGACCGAGTTTGCTCCCCAGCTCGATAAATCCCCCCAGCTTTTCCTCGCTTAAAATAGCCGTTATCAGCAGAATGGCGTCGGCGCTGAAGGCGGCGGACTCGTAAATCTGGTATTCATCCAGGATAAAGTCCTTCCTCAGGAGAGGCAGGGATACCGCTTTCCTGATGGCGGTCAGGTATTTCAGGCTGCCCTGGAAATATTTGGCTTCCGTCAGCACGGAGATGGCCGCGGCACCGTTTTGGGCGTAGGTCTGCGCCAGCGCCACCGGCTGAAAGTCCGGGCAAAGCAGTCCCTTGGAAGGGGACGCTTTCTTGACCTCGGCGATGAGCTTGACGGTCTTTCCTTTCAGCGCTCCGGCGAAGTCCAGCCGATTATATCCCCCGGCGCGCTCTTTTAGAGCCGCAAGCGGCACGATGCGACTGGAGTTTTCTATCTCCCGTTTCTTTTCCGCTACTATTTTATCCAGGATGCTGTTCATCGCGCCGTCCTATGCCCTGGCTGAGTACTACCAGTCTTTCCAGTATGTCCTTGGCCAGGCCGGTGTCTATCGTTTCCCCGGCGATACGCGCCGCCTCTTTCATATCCGCCGTCACGTTGCCGGCGATAAGCGCCGCCGCGGCATTGATGACCACCGCGCTGCGCAGGTCGCTCTTTTCGCCGTCGAGGATTTTCTCCAGTTTTTCCGCGTTTTCCTGCGGCGTGCCGCCCTTGATGTCCGCGTTTTTTACCGACTTTATCCCGAAGTTTTCCGGCGCTATTTCCCGTACCGCCGGGGACTTATCCGCCGTTACCTCCCAGACTATTGTCTTGCCGCCGAGCGATACCTCGTCCAGCCCGTCTTTGCCGTAAACCACCAGCGCGTGTTTAACGCCGAGGCGGTGCAGCACGGCGGCTATTTTGTGGCCGACCTCCTCGCTGGCGACGCCGAGCAGTAAATGCTCTACCCCGGCCGGATTGGTCAGCGGGCCGAGGATATTAAAGACCGTCCGGATGCCCATTTCCCGGCGTACCGGGGCGGCGTGTTTCATGGCCGGGTGAAAGACCTGGGCGAACATGAAGCCCATGCCTACTTTGTTCAGGCATTCCTCCACGCCGTCCGCGTTCAAATCAATCTTTACCCCCAGCGCCTCCAGGATATCGGCGCTGCCGCAGTGGCTGGACATGGCCCGGTTGCCGTGCTTGGCCACTTTCAGCCCCGCCCCGGCCGCCACGAAGGCCGCCGCCGTGGAGATATTGAAGCTGCCGGAGCCGTCTCCCCCCGTCCCCACGATGTCTAGCGCCGGGCCGTTGGTTTTAACGGGGGTGGCGCGGGAGCGCATTACGCTGGCCAGACCGGCAATCTCATCCGGGGTCTCGCCCTTGATGCGCAGGGCGGTGAGGAAAGCCGCTATCTGGACGGGCGTGGCCTCCCCGCTCATGATTTCCCCCATGACGAAGTAGGCTTCTTCATAGGTAAGGTCTTTATTTTCCACCAGCGCGGCGATAGCTTCTTTAATCATGGCTAAAAATCCCCAACATCATTTGTTTTTCACCTTTCCCCCTAGCCCCCTCTCCGCTTGGAGAGAGGGGGGATAAATGGGGTGAGGTCGATTATCCTTTTTTCATCTTTTAGCTGTGTTTTTGTGCCGATTCCTTACCTCATCCGGCATCCCGATGAACGAAGTGAATCGGGAAGATTTGATATTAATTATTCCTTGCCACTTGCCATTTGTTACTTGTTACTTACTCCCTCCCCATCTTCAAAAAGTTCCTCAGTAAGTCTTTGCCTGCCTTGGTCATGATGGACTCCGGGTGGAACTGTACCCCCTCCACCGGGAACTTTTTATGGCGCAGGCCCATGATAATGCGGTTGTCCGTGCGGGCGGTTACCTCCAGGCAGTCCGGCAGCCCCTTGTCCAGCACCGCCAGCGAATGGTAGCGCACCGCCGGGAAGGGGCTTTTTATCCCTTTGAAAACGCCTTTGCTGTCATGGTGGATGAGGGAGGTCTTGCCGTGCTTTATCTCCCCGGCGTGGGTCACCGTCCCCCCGTAAGCGTACCCGATGCACTGGTGCCCCAGGCACACCCCGAGTATCGGCGTTCTTTCCCCGAAGCGCCGGATAGCGTCATTGGAGACGCCCCCTTCCTGCGGCGTACCCGGCCCCGGAGAGATAACGATGCGCTCCGGCGCCAACTTTTCTATTTCGTCGATGGTGATTTCATTATTCCTGACCACTTTCACCTCTTCCCCCAACTCGGAGAAGTACTGGTAGAGGTTGTAGGTGAAGCTATCGTAATTATCAATAAGTAAAAGCATCAGTTCCCCTCCGCCTGGCTTATCGCCGCCAGCAGGGCCTGCATTTTGTTAAGGCACTCCTGGTATTCGTTGGCCGGCACGCTGTCCATCACGATGCCCGCCCCCGCCTGCACGTAAGCCGTCCCGTCCTTGATGACGATGGTGCGGATGGCGATGGCGGTATCTATATTGCCGCTGAAATCGAAATAGCCGACCGCCCCGGCGTAAGGGCCGCGTTTATCCGGCTCTAAATCGGCGATGATTTCCATGGCGCGTATCTTGGGTGCGCCGGAGACCGTGCCCGCCGGGAAGCAGGCGCGCAGCGCGTCGAACTGCGTCAGCCCTTGCCTGAGCTTGCCCTGCACGTGCGATACCAGGTGCATGACGTGGGAGTACCGCTCGATGTCCATGAATTGGGTAACCTGTACCGTGCCCGGCTCGCTGATTCTGCCCACGTCGTTGCGGGCTAGGTCCACCAGCATGACATGCTCGGCGCACTCCTTTTCGTCGGTCCTGAGCTCTTTTTCCAGCGCCTTGTCCTTTTCGCTGTCCCGGCCGCGCGGACGCGTGCCGGCGATAGGGTGATTGGAAACGGTGCCGTCCTCCACGCGCACCAGCAGCTCCGGTGACGCCCCCACGATGTGAACGTCGTTAAGGTGGAGGAAGTACATGTAGGGGGAGGGGTTTATCGAGCGTAAGGCGCGGTAAATGGCGAACGGGCTGGCTGACGTTTCCCGCCCCACCCGCACCGAGGGCACCCCCTGGATGATATCCCCGTCAAAGATGTGTTTTTGCATCTTGACGACCATGCCCTCATACTCCGCCGCGGTCACATTGGCGGTAGTCCCGGCATGGTTGGTATTGGCTTTTACCGGTGTCTCCGCCGGCAGCGGCTCTTTGAGACGGGCCACCAGCTCGTCTATTTTCGCCGTGGCTTCTTGGTAGCTTTGCTCGATATCGCCGTCCAGCCGCACGTGGGAGACAACTTTTATTTTATGGGCAAGGTGGTCGAAGATAAGCAGGGTGTGTACCAGCATCAGCTGGCTTTCCGGCAGACCCAGGGCGTCCTTTTCCGGCGCGGGCAGCCGCTCGAAGTACCGCGCTACCTCATAGCTCAAATACCCCACCATCCCCCCGTGAAAGCGCGGCAGCTCGGCTACGGGAATTGCCCGGTATTGCCGGAACTCTTTTTCCACCAGCAGCAGGGGGTCGATATTTTCCGGCTCGGGGTGAGATTGTTGAACCATAGCGCCGGTGGTGATAATTTTAGCCGGTTCCGTCCCTAAAAAGCTGTAGCGCGCCAGCCTTTCGCCCCCCTCCACGCTCTCCAGCAGGAAGGAATAGTCCCCCTGCGCTATCTTGAGGTAAGCGGATACCGGCGTCTCCAGGTCCGCATTGATTTCACGGTAAACCGGCACCAGGTTGCCCTGCGGTTTCAGTTTTTTTACTTCTTCAAGAGACGGATAGTACATTTTCTTCCCCTGGCCGTGCCCCGGGGCGGGGAAAATAAAAAACCCCCACCCTGAAAGGGGCGGGGGCTAATGCTTCCGCGGTGCCACCCTTTTTATCCCGCGGTATTCGAGTGATTTTTCCCTGATATACCGGAGGACATCTCTGCGGGTACAGCCCCGACTTTACCAGGACGATACCCCGGGATTCTTTAACGCTTCCCCTGCGGCACGGTCTACTCGCTTTTGGCTTTCGACTTGCGGCTCCCAGGTCCATTCAGCCCCGGCGCTGGCGTCGGGCTCGCACCTTCCCCGACTCTCTGTAGCCCCGCTTTAGAGCTTACTAATCCTGTTCACAGCCTTTAACTATTAAGATATTTCACAGGTTATCATGATACGGAAAATTTGTCAAGAGAAGAGGGGGGTGAAGTATTATTGTTTATTGACTTATTAAAACATATGACATAATATTTAGGGTAATTCATGTTTATCGAGGACGTTACTATAGTACACGAGCAACATGCCTTATAATGACTATATTTGCGCTATTAGCGGACGACATTTCCGCGATATTGTAGCATGGAGAAATTGCGAGTCAATCAATGACTGCAAACGATGTCCCTTTGTTCATAGGACGGTAGAGGAAGAAGAGAGGGAAAAGAGGTATAGAAGGATACTGGAAGCTCCCGTTGTTAAACGAAAAGAAAGTGGTTGCTTTAACGTTGCCTTCACAGTTGGAATAATTTTGCTATTCGGTGGCGTGATTACTGGTATAGTTTATCTAGTTAAGTGGATAATCACACTTTTTTAACAAGATAATATATAGTGGGATTTATTACGAATGCGGATATTAGTATAATAAAAAATCGCGATAATGCAAAAGACCAATTGCAAAGAAAATTATAAAAGCTACTTAATGCGGTTTAAAGAATCCAGAGCTAGGAGAACCAAAAAGACCACGGCGTTGCCGTTCGCCAGGAAAATAGATATTCAGGAAAAGATGCAGTTAGAGCACAAGGTAATCCGGGACTCTGTAAAAACTCCGCATTAGTTACTCCCCCAATATTCCTTCAATATCCCTACCAGTAAATCTTTAAATCTATTACTCTCTTGGCATCCGTTTCAAAATAGTAGGCGGTCTCAAAGAGAAATTCCCGGTTATAGGTGGAATATATTTTTAAGTTGTACACTATGCCGTCCATGCTGGAAGGGCCGGGCCTGTCCGTGCCGGTGCAGTCGATGTAAACCAGGCCTCTATCGGTGGTCAGGAAGGCGTTGATGGCGTGTCCCGGCGGGACGTCAAACGTTATAAGCACCAGCGCCGCCCTGATACCCGCCGCCTCCGCGTTGTTATGTACCGTCTCCGCGAAGTTGCCGCACATATAATAGTCCGTCACGTAACGGTAGGAATCGGTAATATCGGATATTAAAAAAGACAGCAGCTCCGCGTAGGTGGGGTCGACCGCGTCCGGGTTGTTTATCAGGTTGAATCCCCTGACGGGGGCGGGCGTCTGGGGGATGGGCATATTAAAGGTCACCGGCATAGAATCGTTAATTATCGCCATGGGCTCCACCCCGGCGAACACCTCCCCGAATGTCTCCCGGTACAGGGCGATACTCGCCAGCGCTTCTTCAGCCTGGCTGATTGCCTCTTCCTTGGCGGCGATGGCCGCATTAAGCTCGCCGGTCATATTGTCCGCGGCCCGGATGGCCTCATCCCGATCGGAAATCGCTTGAGTCAGCCGCGTTTCGAGATTGGAGTTCGCGGCGTTGACTGAAGTCAAATTTATGGTTATCTCCGAAAGTTCGGTATTGGTCTTGTCCAGGTCATTCCTGGTATCCAGCAATACGTTATTAGCCAGTGTCAGTTGGCTGTTCGTCTGGGACAGTTCACTCTGTACAACGTTCACCTCGGCGGATTTCTCGTTTAAGTCGGCCTGTATCGCCGCCACCTTGGCGTTAGCCTGTCCCAGCATTACCCCCAGCACCGCCACCACCATGGCTATCAGTACTATCCCCGCAACCGTAAAAATCTTTTTCATTTTAGCCCCCCCCTGAAAAATTTTTCAGAGACACAGGTTTAACGTCATCATCTCATAATTTAAAGAGAAAATAAATCCCCCGTTTCTCCTATCCGGCTTGTTAACATAAGCTATTGCCGTATCCGGTCAGATTATGATATACTGTCACAAGGTATGAATCTCCTGATACTCACGATTAATATACCATGGGAGGTTAAGTAAATTGCCAGACACAACCACAATCAAGCAGCTCCTGGAAGCGGGAGCGCACTTCGGTCATCAGACGGGGCGTTGGCACCCGCGGATGAAAAACTACATCTTTACCAAGCGTAACGGCATCCATATTATCGACCTGGAAAAGACCGCCGTCATGCTGGACAAAGCCTGCAAGTTCGTACGGGATATCGTGTCACAGGGGGAGACCATCCTCTTTGTGGGCACCAAGAAGCAGGCGCAGGAATCCGTGGAAGAGGAAGCCAAACGCTGCGGCATGTACTTCGTCAACCAGCGCTGGCTGGGCGGCATGCTCACCAACTTCGCCACTATCCAGGCGCGCGTCGACCAGCTGGTAAGGCTGGAAGACCAGCAGGCCCGCGGTGAGCTGACGCGGCTCTCTAAAAAAGAAATGGGCAAGATTACGGAGAAAATATCCCACCTTAATCGGCAGATGGGCGGCTTCAAGGAAATGACGCGTCTGCCCGGCGCTCTCTTCATCATCGACCCCATCAAGGAAAAAATAGCCTTGGCGGAAGCCAAGCGCATGAGCATCCCCGTGGTCGGCATCGTGGATACCAACTGTAACCCGGATGAAATCGACCATCCCATTCCTGCCAACGATGATGCCATCCGCGCCGTCAAGCTTATTTGCAGCAAAATGGCCGATGCGGTGCTGGAAGGCAAAGCCGGCATGGCTACCAGTGTACCCACGGAGGTAGTCGAAGGCAAGGCAGCCGCCGAGGCTGAAATAGGGGCCGCTCCTGGTACGGAAACTCTGGTTTTCACGCCGGATGAGGGATAAGGAGGAGTAATTGGAAATCACTGCGGAAATGGTCAAGACGCTCCGCGAGCAATGCGGGGCTGGCGTTATGGACTGCCGCAACGCGCTGAAAACCTGCGGCGGCGATATGGAAAAAGCGCTGGAAATCCTGAAAGAGAAAGGGCTGCTCAAGGCCCAGAAAAAAGCGGAACGCGCCACCGGCTCCGGGCTGGTGGAATGCTATATCCATACGGCGGGACGCATCGGGGCAATGGTGGAAGTCAACTGCGAGACGGACTTTGTCGCCCGCACCGATGAATTCAAGGAATTAGCCCATGCCTTGGCGATGCAGGTGGCGGCCATGGCGCCGGTGTGCGTGGCTAAAGAAAACACGCCGGAAGGCGGCGAGCCGGTGGCCGACGAGGCCTGCCTGCTGCTTCAGCCCTATATCAAAGACCCCACCAAGACGATTAATGACATCATTACCGAGACTATCGCTAAAATAGGAGAAAATGTCAGGGTGCGCCGTTTTTCCCGGTTTGAATTAGGCGGCTAGGATTAGGAATATGCCTGGAGCCAAATATAAAAGGGTATTGCTCAAAATCAGCGGCGAGGCCTTGCGCGGTGGCCACAGCTACGGCATTGACAACCCCACGCTAGAAAAAATTGCGCTCCAGATAAAGAAGGCCGTGGGGATGGGCGTGGGTATCGGCATTGTGGTGGGCGGGGGAAATATCTGGCGCGGCGCCCAGGCAGAAGCCGACGGCATGGACCGCGTCACCGCGGACTACGCCGGGATGCTGGCCACGGTCATTAACGCTCTCGCCCTGCAGGACGTGCTGGAAAGAAAGGGCGTGGACACCAGGACGCAATCGGCCCTGGATATCCGCCAGGTCGCCGAGCCTTTTATCCGCCGGCGTGCTATCCGCCACCTGGAAAAGGGACGGGTGGTGATTTTCGCCGGGGGCATCGGCAACCCATACATGACGGCGGACACCGCCGCCGCCCTGCGCGCCATAGAAATCAACGCGGAAGTCCTGCTCATGACCAAGAACGGCGTGGACGGCATTTATACCTCCGACCCGCGCAAAGACCCCGACGCCAAAAAGATAGACAAGATAACCCACCTGAAAGCGCTGAGTATGCGCCTCAAGGTGATGGATACCACCGCTCTCTCCCTCTGCCTGGATAATAAACTGCCCATCATCGTCTTCGACCCCGGTCTGCAAGACGGCATGCAAAGGGCGATTTTAGGAGAAGACATCGGCACTCTGGTGACAAGTGAGGTTTAGCTATGGTAACAGAAGCATTAAAAACCATTGAAGAAAAAATGAAAACCTCATTAAAGGTGTTCCGGGCGGACCTTTCGACCATCCGCACCGGGCATGCCTCTCCGGCGCTGGTGGAACATGTCCGGGTGGAATACGCCGGCGTGCCCATGGCGCTGAATCAACTGGCCGGTATCTCCGCGCCGGAAGCCGGGCTGCTGGTTATCCAGCCCTGGGACAAGGGCACCCTGCATGACATCGAGAAAGCTATCTCCAAGTCCGAGCTTGGTTTGAATCCCTCTAACGACGGTAATATCATCCGCATCGCCATCCCGCCGCTGAGCGAGGAGAGAAGGCAGGAGCTGATCAAGATAGTGCACCGCCGCACCGAGGAGCGCCGCGTCACCATGCGTAATCTGCGGCATGAAGCGTTGAATGATCTGAAGAAGATGGAAAAGGAAAAGACCATATCCCAGGACGAAATAAAACGCGCCCAGGACCAGCTTCAGAAGCTTACCGACTATTATATCCTGGAAGCCGAAAAACTGAGCAAGGACAAAGAACGGGAACTCCTGGAGATTTAGCCCCGTTGGTCCCGGCTTCACCCGTAATACCCGCACCCCTCAGGGGATTATCTTCGTGCGTATGGAAAACATGACCACTTTGCCGCGTCATATCGCTTTTATCATGGATGGTAACGGCCGCTGGGCGGAACAGCGCGGGCTGACGCGCCTGGAAGGACACCGTGCCGGCGTTAACAATATCGGCGCCATCGTCCGGTTTCTCGCCGCTAAACACATCCCTTACGTGACGCTGTATGCCTTTTCCACCGAGAACTGGCGCCGGCCGGAAAAAGAGGTCAGCGGCATCTTTCACATTTTAGAGGATATCATCGGTAAAGAGTCCGCCGAGCTGCATAAAAACGGCATAAAAATCCGCCACGTGGGCAGCCTGGAAAAATTATCATCCAAGCTCCGGCAGTCTATCAGGGAAGCGGTCGAACTTACCGCCAATAACACCGTCATGACGCTTGGGGTGGCTTTGAACTACGGGGGTCGGGCAGAAATACTGGACGCGGTGCGGGGGGTTATCGCTGATGGCCTGAAGCCGGAAGAAATCAATGAAGAATCGTTCCGCCGGCACCTTTACGCCGCTGATTTCCCGGATGTGGACCTGGTAATCCGCACCGGCGGCGAGTTCCGCATCAGCAATCTGCTGCTCTGGCAGACCACTTACAGCGAGCTGTACTTTACCCCGGTGCTCTGGCCGGACTTGAATGAAGCGGAGCTGGAGAAGGCTTTACAGGCGTACAGCCAGCGGCAGCGGCGCTTCGGTGGCTTGAACCGTCAATAGTCGGCTGCCGGCTCTTGGTTTATTCGTTCCCAGGGTATATAATCCCCTTAAGCCATGTTAAAGAAAAGACTTATCACCGCGCTCTGGGGCATTCCGCTGGTTATCGCCGCCGTCTGGTTTGACGGGCCTATCTCCTGGTTCACCCTGCTGGCGGTGGCGGCCGGGGTGCTGGCGGGCATGGAGTTCTACCGCATCACCGGCGTCATGAAAAACCCGCCGCTGGCCGTGTTCGGGCTGGCCGCCATACTGTATATCCTGGTTTCCGCCCATTATACGGACTACCAGTCATTTATCCTCGTTACCGCGGCGGTCTGTTCCCTGGCACTGCTCTTGTTTGTACGCCGCCGGGAAAACGTTTTTATGGACTGGGCGTTGATGCTGGGCGGCGTGCTGTACATCGGTTTTCTGCTGTATCTGCTGGTAATCCTGCGGCTGGACGCCGGGCGCGATTGGCTGTTCCTGGCACTGTTCGCCACCTTCGGCTCGGACACGCTGGCTTACTTTGTCGGCAAGGCCATCGGCCGTCATAAAATGGCCCCGGCTATCAGCCCGGGCAAGACCTGGGAGGGCGCTATCGCCGGACTGATGGGCGCGGTGATTGTGGTTCTCCTGTTCACCCTGGATGCTTCGATACACCTGCACCTTGCCTGCTGGCAGGCGGTTATACTCGGCCTGTTCATCAGCGTTTCCGGGCAGATTGGCGACCTGGTGGAATCCCTGTTAAAACGCAGCTTCGGCGTCAAGGACTCCGGCAGTATCATGCCGGGGCACGGCGGCATCCTAGACCGGCTGGATAGCGTGCTGTTTGCCGGGGCGGCGGTATATCTTTACTATTTCCTGGTGGTAGTTTAAAACGTTGGATAAGCTGAAATCCGGTGCGGCCAGGCTCGGCATAGAACTGGACGCCAGCCAGCTTCAGCAGTTTGAGACCTATTACCGGGAACTGGCCGCCTGGAATGAACGGGTAAATCTTACCGCCGTTACCGACTGCGCTGAAGTGCAGCTAAAGCATTTCCTGGACTCCCTTACCGTAGCCGCGGCCTTACCGCCTGTTAATACTGTTAAGCCCTTGAACATCATCGATGTAGGCACGGGGGCGGGACTGCCCGGCCTGCCGCTGAAAATAGCTTTTCCCGGGATAAACCTTACGCTGCTGGAAGCCACCGCCAAAAAAATACGGTTCCTGCGGTACCTGGTTGAAACGCTGGGGTTGCAGGATGTAACCATCCTGAACGGCCGGGCCGAGGAAGTCGCCCATCAGCCTCAGTACCGGGAGAAATTCGACGTAGTGCTGTCGCGCGCCGTGGCGCCGCTGCCTACTCTGGTAGAGCTTACCCTGCCCTTATGCGCGGTCGGCGGCTGTGCCGTGGCCCAGAAGAAGGGCGATATCGCTCTGGAGATGGAAAAATCTCAAAAAGCCGTCATTATGCTGGGCGGCCACTGGCGGGAGGTAAAGCCGGTGACGCTGGAGGAACTGGATGACGGCCGTTGCCTGGTCATCATCGATAAAGTTTCCGCCACGCCCGCCCCTTATCCCCGCCGCCCCGGCATGCCGGAAAAACGCCCGATTATCTAGCCGGATATACTATTCAGCCTGCTCTTGAGGCGGTCCGACAGCTCCACGAACTCCTTATCCTTGCGCCAGGTCCCGCCGTAAAGCCGTAAAAACCTGATAGCGTTCACGATTTCCTTGCGGGTGGGGGAGGGGTCGTCCAGGAGACGGTAAGCATTCAGCTTGTGTCTGATTTTGGTCTTCTTCTCGCTCCGCCGCAGCAGGTAGATGATAGCGCCGAGGGCCAGCACCATGGCCAAAAAAGATATATAGTCCCAGGCATCCATAAAAAAAGTCCTGAATAAAAAATAATTCCTGGATAATTAATAGCACATTATCGTGTTGCGGTCAAAAAAGTGGCCGGATTGCTTTTGTTGCCAAGCCGTAGCAACCGTAGTAGAATTATAATATCAAATTCCTGGTCTTGAGGAGGCGGATATGGAAAAAGGGACGTGGAAAGTAAAAACCGGGCTGGCCCAGATGCTCAAGGGCGGCGTTATCATGGACGTGGTTACCCCGGAACACGCCAAGATAGCGGAAGACGCCGGGGCGTGTGCTGTGATGGCTCTGGAGCGGGTCCCCGCGGATATCCGCGCTCACGGCGGCGTGGCCCGCATGTCCGACCCCGCCGTTATCGAGGCGATTATGAAGGCGGTTACCATCCCGGTGATGGCTAAATGCCGCATCGGGCATTTTGTGGAAGCCCAGGTATTGCAGTCTATGGGCGTCGACTATATCGACGAATCTGAAGTGCTGACCCCGGCCGATGAAAGCCACCATGTCTGGAAGCATGATTTCAAAGTCCCCTTTGTCTGCGGCTGCCGCGACCTGGGTGAAGCCCTGCGGCGCATTGGCGAAGGGGCGGCGATGATACGCACCAAGGGCGAGGCCGGCACCGGTAATATCGTGGAGGCGGTGCGGCACATGAGGACCGTCATGGACGAAATACGCAAGCTGGTGAACATGCCGCAGGAAGAGCTGATGAAAGAAGCCAAAGAGCTGGGCGCGCCTTTAGACCTGGTGGAAGAAGTCCACAAGACCGGCAAACTGCCGGTGGTCAACTTCGCCGCCGGCGGGGTGGCCACCCCGGCCGATGCCGCTTTAATGATGCAGCTCGGCGCGGAAGGGGTGTTCGTCGGCTCCGGCGTCTTCAAGTCGTCCGACCCCGATGTGCGGGCGCGGGCTATCGTCAAGGCCGTTACCCACTATAACGACCCCGCCATTATCGCCGAGGTGTCCAAGGGTCTCGGGGAAGCCATGCCCGGACTGGAAATCAAGCAAATCCCGGATAACGAGCTGCTGGCCAAAAGAGGTTGGTAAATATATGAAAATCGGTGTCCTTGCCTCGCAGGGAGCCTTTGCCGAACATATCACGACGCTGAACAAACTGGATACGGAGGCTGTGCCCGTCCGCCTGCCCGGGGAACTCAAGGGATTAGACGGGCTGATTATTCCCGGCGGTGAAAGCACCACCATCAGCCTGCTGATGAACGCCTATGACCTGATGCGGGAAATAGCCTCGCTGGGAAAGGACGGGCTGCCGCTTTTCGGCACCTGCGCCGGCATGATTCTCATGGCCCGGAAAATATCCAATAACGGCAAAGCCACCCTGGGGCTGATGGACATCAGCGTGAAGCGCAACGCCTTCGGGCGGCAGGTGGACAGCTTTGAGACTAACGTGGTCATACCCGCCCTCGGTAAGGAGCCTTTTCCGGCGGTCTTTATCCGCGCCCCGCTGATTGAAAGCTGCGGCGGCGGTGTGGACATTCTGGCCAGGCTGGAAGATAATACTATCGTGGCCGCCCGGCAGGCTAAGATGCTGGTATCGGCTTTTCACCCGGAGCTGACGGACGACCTGCGTTTTCACAGGTATTTCCTGGATATAGTTAAAGATAAGCACAATTACTAAAGCGGGGAGGCACCGGTGCAACAGGTAATTACCGATGACATGGATGCCCTGCTGGAAATATTCCCGCCGAATATCAAGACACCCCTCTTGCAGCAGCCGGATATCAGAGACCTCCTGGAAGTGATTCTGGACCTGGGACGTACCCCGGAAGCGCGTTTCCTCAAACGAGAGATAGAGCTCAACGACCAGGAAATCCGGGAAGCGGATATAGACTATGTGGTGGCGCGCATCAGCAGCTTCGGGGACGATAACCGCGCCGGCATCGAGCGCACCCTCCACCGTATTTCCGCCATCCGCAACCGCCGCGGCCATGTCGTGGGGCTGACCTGCCGCGTGGGAAGGGCGGTATTCGGCACCATTAAAATTATTGAAGACCTGATTCAGTCCGGCAGGAGCGTCCTGCTTTTAGGCCGCCCCGGCGTGGGCAAGACCACCATGCTGCGGGAAGTGGCCCGCGTGCTGGCGGATGACATAGATAAAAGGGTAATCATCGTGGATACCTCCAATGAAATCGCTGGCGACGGCGATATTCCCCACCCCGCCATCGGGCACGCCCGGCGTATGCAGGTAGCCACCCCCAGCCTCCAGCACGCCGTCATGATAGAGGCCGTGGAAAACCACATGCCGGAGGTTATCGTTATCGACGAAATAGGCACGGAACTGGAAGCCATGGCCGCCCGCACTATCGCCGAGCGCGGCGTCCAGCTGGTGGGCACGGCGCATGGCAACACCCTGGAAAACCTGATGATGAACCCCACTTTGTCCGACCTCATCGGCGGGATACAGTCGGTAACTTTAGGCGACGAGGAAGCCCGCCGCCGCGGCACCCAGAAGTCCATCCTGGAAAGAAAGTCGCCGCCTACTTTCGATATCGTGGTGGAAATCCAGGAGCGCGATAGAGTGGCTATCCACCCGGAGGTCGGTGACGCCGTGGACGCTTTGCTGCGGGACGCGCCGGCCGATACGGAATTACGCTGGGTGGATGAAAACGGCGAGGTGCGGATAGAAAAGCTTAAAGCGGAAAAAGACGTCAAGACAAAGAGCAAGAAAGCGCCCAAGGAGACGAAAACTATCAAGCTGCACCTCTACGGGGTCAACCGTTCCCGTGTTTTGCAGATAGGGCGCGAGCTCCATCTCAACGTGGATGTAGTGGAAAACCTCCACGACGCCACCATGCTGGTGACCTCTAAAAATTACTACCGGCGCCGCCCGCAGAAGGTCAGGGACGCGGAAAGCGCCCATATTCCCGTTTACGTTCTCCGGGGCAATACCCCGCCCCAGATAAGGCAGTTCCTGAGTACGCTTTACTCTGCCTCGGAAGGGGAAATGCCCGGCGGGTTCCAGTCCGCCATCGTGGAAGCGGAGGAAGCGGTGAAACAGGTGGAGGAGGAAGGGGAAGAGGTGGAGCTGAGCCCGCAGGGGGCTTATATCCGGCGCTTGCAGCACCTGATAGCCCAGCGGAGCGACCTTAATTCCCACAGCACCGGCCGCGACCCCAACCGGAGGGTGCGGATATTCAAAGAGCGCGCCAGATGAAGTATTGCCAATGAAAAGATACCTAATTGAGTATTATTCAAAAACAAGAATCTCACTCAACGACCGGAAAGAACAACAAACCTTAATAAACAATCAATGGATTTTTAACTATCCATACCGTCAAGATTGTAATTTAACAATAATAGTAAAAGACAAACTAGTAAAACGAGACAATATATTTTTACATACTGGGTTAAGGATCATTACCGATATAAAAACCGACTCAGAAAGCAAAGCAAGAGAAATATCAAAAGAAAATGTTGAGCAGATTATCAATCTATTTAACTTTTCTACATTGGCTTCCTGTAATTCAGCTATATTAGTAAGTATTATAAATATTAGTAATGATAGTTCTCCATTTACGTATTATCCCCAACAATTTCAAGAACAAGATTTATTATATGCTTTGGTTAAGATTGATAAATCTGAATTTGAAATAGTATTCGAATCTTACGAAAAGAGCGATAATAAATCAAGAATTCAACGAGCCTTATCTTGGTTAAGGAAGGGCATGGGTGAAGAAGATTGTGTATATGAATTTATTTCTTATTGGAATGGATTAGAAGTAATCAAACACATATTATCAAAAGAAAATAATGTGCCAAACAAAGAATGGGAAAAAATACAAGTAATATTTGAAAAAGAATTGAAGATGGGCCATTTCTCCAAAATGAAACAAGAAATCAGGAATGGATTACTGCATGGTTATAAGCAATTGGATAACGAATTCATGGAAAAAATCAAATATTATGTGGAACCTGCAAAGAAGACTTTAGTATTTTGTATAGGAGATATTTTGAGTTTAGAAAAGGATTTCATCCTCAATTTATTTAATAAAACTGTTAAAAACCCTGGTAATATTCAGTCGATTATTCAGGGGCATTATGAAAATTTGCCTGAAGAACTTGATAAGTTAATAGATAAATATCCTTCATTTGATGAATTGTTATTACAAAAGCAATATTCTATCAGCAAAGAAGGTGAATTAACGGTTAAAACTATATCCACACATCAATTTGATAGTGGATATAATATAAGGGGACTGATTGATAAAGTTGAAATATGGGGGAAAAAAGACTCTGGAATAAAGTCTTTGAAGTTAGATACAATAATTAATGATAAATAACATAACGGAAAAAACTCTTGTGTTAGCATTGGTAGGAAATCATGTCTCTTTTTATTACCTTTGAGGGCGGCGAGGGGTGCGGCAAGAGCAGCCAGTCCAGGCTGCTGTATAACCGACTGAAAAAGCTGGCTATTCCGGCTCTCTTGACCCATGAGCCGGGTGTCACCGCCCTCGGCCAAAAAATAACGCGCCTGCTCAAATGGTCGCGGGACATTAAAATTTCGCCGCTGGCGGAACTGCTCTTATTTAACGCCTCCCGCGCCCAGTTACTGGAAGAGGTCGTCAGTCCGGCGCTGGCCAAAGGAATTATTGTTATCTGCGACCGCTTTGCGGATTCCACTACCGCTTACCAGGGCTATGGGCGGGGACTGGATTTAGACACGGTAAAGGCTGTAAACCGGACCGGCACGCAGGGCTTGCTGCCCGACCTTACCATATTGCTGGATTTGCCCGTTGCAACCGGGCTGGCGCGCAAACAGGATGAAAAAGCCGACCGCTTTCAAACGGAAAAGCTGGCCTTCCACCGCCGTGTCCGGAAAGGCTATTTGGACCTGGCTAAAGATGAACCAGAACGCTGGTTAGTTATCGATGCAACGAAAAGCATTGAGGAAATTGCTAGCATCATCTGGCAAAGAGTGAGTAAATTACTCCCAAAGTGAAGGCGGATTTTCGTGAATCGTCAAAAGCCGTCGTTTGCTGAAGAAAAAGCTCTGCGTAATGCCGGGTTCCAATTTATCGCCGGTGTGGACGAGGTAGGGCGGGGCGCTTTAGTGGGGCCGGTCATGGCCGCCGCCGTGATTCTCCCGGCTAACGTCAGGGCCCGCTGGAAAAGTCGTGTGCGGGACAGCAAACAGCTTACTCCGGAAGCCAGGGAATACCTCTTCGATTTTATCCGGGACGCCGCCGTGGCGGTGGGGGTGGGGGAAGCATCCAGTGAGGTCATCGATACGGTGGGCATCGCCAAGGCCACCCGGCTGGCCATGCTGTCCGCCGTCAGGAATCTCACGCCGCAGCCGCAATATCTCCTGATTGACTACGTTAAACTTAAAGAATCCGCGCTGCCGCAGAAGGGCATCGTCCACGGGGACAGCCTGTGCTTTTCCATCGCCTGCGCCTCTATTATAGCTAAAGTTACCCGCGACCGCCTGATGCAGGAGATGGATAAAAGCTTTCCCGGCTACGGCTTCGCCGGGCATAAGGGCTATGGCACGGAAGAGCACCTCAAACGCCTGCGGGAGAAAGGCCCCTGCCCTTTGCACCGCCGCTCTTTTTCCCCGGTGGCCGTGGCGGCCTTGGGCTGGCGATTATGAAAAAGAAGGAAACGGGCGCTTTAGGGGAAAGGATTGCCGGTGAATTCCTCGGGAAGAACGGCTATGAAATCCTGGAGACCAACTACCGCTGTCACGAGGGCGAGATTGACATAATAGCAAAGCAGGCGGGCACTCTGGTATTCGTGGAAGTGAGAACGAAGCGCAGCCGTACCTTCGGCAGCCCGGAAGAATCCATAACCAGCGTAAAAAAGAAGCGGCTCCAGGTACTCGCTGAACGCTACGGCCAGGAACGCGCTAACCTCCCCGCCGCCTGGCGCATAGACGTGGTAGCCATCCAGTTGGACAGCAGCGGCCGGGTGTCCCGCATCGAGCTTATTGAAAACGCCGTTGACGGCGCCGGCTAAAAGCTTTTACCCGCCGCCCCGCCTGTGCTAGAATAAACCCACCGGAGCAATAATCATGATGGATATTCCCGCCGACCGACTGCGTATCATTGACGCTAATATCAACCGCCTGGGTGAAGGGCTGCGTGTCCTTGAGGAGTTTGCCCGCCTCACCCTGAATAATACCGTTTTGACCCAGCAGCTGAAAGACCTGCGTCACAGGCTGGTCAACATCGGCGGCGATTTACAAAAGCAATTACTACAATCACGCGCCGCGGATGCGGACGTGGGCAGTAAAATGGACTCCGCCGGGGAGGACAAAAGCCGGGACGCCGCCGCCATCATTATCGCCAATGCCCGCCGCGCCCAGGAATCTTTACGGGTCATGGAAGAAATAGCCAAGATGCCCGGCCTCGGCCTGGACTCCGAGGCTTATAGAAAATCCCGCTTCGAGCTGTACACCATAGAAAAGACCCTGCTTTCCGGTATGCTGCGCCGTGAAAAAACCAGGAAGATTACCGGGCTTTATGCCGTCATCGATACGGAGTGGCTCAGGGGGAGAGACCCCGGGCGGCTGACGGAGGAGGTAATCCGGGGTGGGGCAAAAACCGTCCAGCTGCGCTGTAAAGAGCGGGTCGTCAGGGAGTTTTTAGCTATCGCTAAAGATTTAAAGAAAATATGCCGGGATAAAGATGCCCTTTTCATTATCAATGACAGCCTGGGGGTGGCGCTGGCGGTAGGGGCGGACGGGCTGCATATCGGGCAGGAAGACCTGCCGGCGGGCATCACCCGGAAACTTATACCTATAGACATGATACTAGGCGTTTCCGTGCGGACTAAAGCAGAAGCCGCACAGGCCCTGGCGGACGGCGCTGACTACCTGGGGGTGGGGGCGGTTTACGCCACCGCCACCAAGGAGTCGGCTAAAGAAATCGGGCTGGACGGGCTAAGAGAGATAAAGCAGTCCATCGACCTGCCGCTGGTGGCCATCGGCGGCATTAACAAGGATAACCTAAAAGAAGTGATCGAGGCCGGGGCTGACAGCGCCGCCGTTATCAGCGCTGTCCTGGGGGCGGAAGATGTGGCGCGGGCGGCCGCGCAACTGGTAAATATTTTCAGGGAGTGTAGCCGTGGATAATCTGGACGCGCTGGCGGAAAAAATCAGGCAGGTGCTATCGGAGAAAGACGAGGCCAGGGAGAAGATGCTCCCGCTCTGCCGCGATGCCATCCGGTATTGCAGCACCGCTATCCGGGCGGTGCATCGGCAGGAGTTCACGGAGGCGGCCGGGCTGATTCAGTCCGCCAAAGATGTCCTGACCGAAGCGGAAAAAGCCGTCAAAAAACACGGCGAGCTGGCCAACACTGGGGCGGTGCGGGACGCGCAAAAAGAGTTCGCGGAGGCCAATATCACCCTGGCGCTGGTGACGGGCCAGCCGCTGCCGGGGCTGGAAGATTTGAATATCGACGCCGCGGCTTACCTAAACGGCATGGGGGAGGCGGTGGGGGAAATAAGGCGCTATCTGCTGGACGGCATGCGCCACGGCGACCTTTCCCGCGGGGAGGACCTGCTGGCGGTCATGGACGATATCTACAGTATGCTGGTGACCATGGACTTCCCGGACGCGCTGACCGGCGGCCTGCGCCGCACCACGGATATGGTGCGGGGGGTGCTGGAAAAGACCCGCAGCGACCTTACCCTGGCCATCCGGCAGAAGGCCCTGGAAACAAAAATCGCCGACTTTGAGTCGAAGAAATAAAAGGTAATTTTTGGAGTAAACGGAAAATAATTGACAGGGGTGGGGGGATGGGTAAACTAAATATGGGAAACATGCAATTAAAAACTTCATAGAAAGGTGATTTGATAACATGGCAAAAGCATTGAAAGACAAAGTAGCGGTAGTAACCGGTTCCGGCCAGGGCATCGGCCGGGGGATAGCCATGGGTCTGGCGGCGGAAGGCGCCAAGGTGGTGACCAATAACCGCAAGCCGGGCTCCACGGGCAAAGCGATTATAACCGAAAGCCAGCTCAAGAAGCTGGACAAGAAGAAAAAGGAGTGGTTCGAACAGGGCATGGCCGAGGTCAACGGCGACGCGGAAACCACGGCCCAGGCCATTAAAAAAGCCGGCGGCGAGGCGGTTCCCTGCTTCGCGGATATAGCGGATTTTAACGCGGCCGGGAAGCTGATTCAAACAGCCATAGACACTTACGGCCGGATAGATATCCTGGTGAACGTGGCCGGGGCTTTCGGGTTCAGCCCTATTGAGAAAATGACGGAAGCGCTCTGGGACAAGGTGACGCTGGTCAAGCCCAAGGGCTATTTCAACACCATGCGGCATGCCCTGCCGTACATGATAGCGCAAAAATGGGGGCGCGTTATCAACGCCACCTCCCGCGCCTGGCTGGGAGATGTCATCAAGCACGCCGAGTACTGCGCCGCCAACGCCGGGGTGGTAGGCCTGACCAAGGCCGCGGCCATCGAGATGCGCAAGTACAATATCACCTGCAACTGCTTCTCGCCGTTTGCCAAGACCCGGGCGGCTTACGAACTGGACGCCTATCCGTCCACGGTGGACAAGGAAGATATCCCCTTCGTCTTCGATAATCCCGGGTTCGGCGGGGACATGATGAAAATGACCCCGACGCCGGAATACGTGGCGCCCTTCGTTTGTTACCTGGCCTCGGACGCCGGCGCCAATATCAGCGGGTCGGTCTTTTCCCTGGGCGGCAATACCATCAGCCTGTATTCAGAGCCGGTACAGGGCAACAACCTGACCAAGTTTGACAACAAACCCTGGACGATGGATGAGCTGATGCAGCAGGTGCCGCGGGGGCTGCTGACCGGCTATCGCAATCCGGCGGAAAACCCGTTCGGGTAAGGATCTGAGGGTTTAGTTACGGCGATTGGCTGGAATAATCAGTTTTTGTATTTCAGCCAATCAGCCAGTCCCCGGATAAATTCGATCAGGCCCCACAAATAGGCGCCGATAGCTAATACGTATGTGATATCGGTACCGGCAGTGGCGTAGGTTAAATAGGTGACAGTCATGCCTCCTGCCAGCCACAGGAGGCCGTATATGATATGGCGTTTGGCGGCTGTTACCAAAGTCTGACGTCCCTCCGGGGATTTTTTGTATTCTTTTAGTAACAGTTCGGTCGGTTCGACAAATTTTAGAGCATCGTCCCGGGGCCAGCCTTTGGTTATAAGGTCTTTGACTATTTGTTCTTTGCTCTTGCCCTCGGATAGCTCTCTGGCTATATAAGTAGTAACCTGTTCGAGGGTTTTTTCTTCATCAGCGGTTAAGTTATCTGACATATTGACTTCCCTTATCAATATTGTGATAAATATTAGGACAATTTGTTGCTTGACACAATATAGATAACCACCACTTTTATTGCAGGTCAACCATTATTCTATTTGAGTGTGTATACCATGCAAAATAATAGTAAGAGCGGGGCAAAAAGGAATCATGCTGACGGTAGAATGAAAGCCGTTTGAGAAGGGCGAATGGTTAATGAGAATCCTTTTTAACCAATATGCTGCCCGCGTCAAAACCGCGGCGGGCAGGCCCTTTTTCAACGAGGGGTAATTAAGGGGGGTGTAAAGAGGGACGTTAGCCCCGTTTCCCCCTCTCCCTTTTAAGGAGAGGGGGTGAGGTGAATTGCTTCCGGCCCGTGCCGGAATTACCTGGCGTCACGCCAGGGTACGTTTATATTACTTGGGGGCGAAGAGGGAGGAGCGCGGCTGTTTCTCCATCGCTTTGCCCAGTTCGGTCAAATTCCCGTAAGCAATGCAGGTAGCCTGGCAGTGCTTTACGCAGGCCGGCTCTTCGCCGGCGGTCTTGGTTCTCTCCGCGCAAAGGTCGCAAAAGCGGGTGAGCGCGGGCACGAAGTCCACGTAGACCTTCTCAGGGCTGGAGCTGACCAGTTCATAGACCTTGATGCCGCACATGCCTTCAGAGTAGTTATGTTCCTGCTTGCAGGCCACTTCGCAGGCGTGGCAGCCGGTACACCAATCGTATTGTATCAATAAGCCGTTACGAGCCATAGCTACTCCTTTTCACCTGATATTTTCTGAACGCGGCAGAGGCCGGAGCGGTAGTTCGTCCCGCCGAAGCCGGACTTGCCCTGGTTGCCCATGCTGGTCAGGTTGTTGACATTATGGTCCCAGGTGCTGAAAAAGTTGGGCGCCCGGCCATCCGTTTCCGGCAGCCACCAGCCGTGGGGCACGGAGACTACTTTAGGATGGGATGAGGGGGTAACCTTAGCCTTCATCTTGATTTTACCGTGAGTGTTTTCCACGTAAACCCAGTCGCCATCGCCGATGCCGAGCGAAGCGGCGGTCTTATCGTTGATTTCCGCTACCGGGAACGGGTCGAGCTCGCGGAGCCAGGGTATCATGCGGTGCTCGGAGTGGAAGAATACCGGTGAGCGGCGGCCGGTGGTGAGGATGAGGGGATATTTCTCGGCCATTTCCGGGGTGGCGGTGGGGCTTTCTTTAGGTTCCTCGTAATACGGGAGCGGGTCGAGTCCCCATTCTTCATACTTCTTGGAATAAAGCTCCACCTTGCCGGTGGGCGTTTCGAAGCCGGGTTTGCCGTCTTTGCGCAGCAGTCCCTTTTCATAGCGGTAATACGGGCGCGTCCGGTGGCCTACCGGGGGATATTCCCAGCCGCCCTTGGCCTTGAGTTTATCGAAGTTGGTATTGCCGGCGGAAAGCCGGTCGTCGATAAGCTCACGGACGGTATTGAACTTTACGGGTGTTGTGGCCAGCCTCTTGGCCATTTCCAGGTTGATTTCCCAGTCGGACTTGGACTCGCCGATGTTGGGAATGGCTTTGACGGAAACGCCGAGGGGCTGCCACCAGGAGCGGAAACTTTCTTTTTCACAGATGCTGCAAACCGGCAGGAAAATGTCCGCCAGCGCCATCGTGGTCGGGGTCTGGAAGATATCCACGCAGACGATGAAGTCGAGCTTTTTCATGGCTTCATAGTGCCGTCTGGGGTCGGCGGCCTGCCCGCCGATGATGTTGGAGGTCTGTATCCAGGCACCTTTCACGGGGTAGGGCTTGCCGGTCTCCATTTGCTCCATGAGGACGTCCGGCTGAACCCAGCCGCGGAAGTTCTTGATCATGGGGTAATCGTTGGCGCCGATACGCTTTTCGTTCAGTTTTTTCACCAGGTCGGCCCCGTATAAATCGGTAAGCTCGGCGGAAGAGAACGGGTAGGTGGTGACGCCGTGTGAGTTGATGGCGATAACGTTGCCGCCGGGGTTATCGATATTGCCGGTGATGGACCATAGTTGGGTGATGGCCTGAGCCACCACGCTGCCCGCCGGCATGGCGTCCACCGGCTCGCCCCACTGGATGGCGGAGGGTTTGTTGTTGGCGTAAAGCCGGGCGGCTTGGCGGATGAGGTCGGCGGGGACCCAGGATATTTCCTCGGCTTTTTCCGGGGTGTACTCCTGGACACGCTCTTTCAGCTCGTCGAAGCCGTAGCACCACTTCTCCACGAAGGCTTTGTCATAAATGCCTTCATTGATGATGACGTTGAGCATGGCCAGGGCGATAATGCCGTCCGTCCCGGGGCGGTTCTGGAGGTGCAACTCCGAACGGGTGGAGAACCAGGTGGCGCGGGGGTCGATGGTGATTAGCTTGGAGCCGCGCTTCATGCAGTCGATAATCCAGTGGCCGTAAAAGCCGTCATGGCAGCCGGCCGCCGGGTTTTGCGCCCAGATGATGATGTACTTGGGAGGGGTCCATTCCGGGGAATCATAGCGCTTTTCCAGGAACTGGGAGCAGTCCGCCACGCAATAATTGCCGTGGGTGGCGAACATGGCGCCCAGACGTGGGGTATAGCAAGCATGGCCGGCCAGGCCTACCTGCACCCAGTTGGGGCTGCCGTAGGCGTACATCAGGAAGGTTATCGGCCCGCCGATGTCCCGCCCCGTTCCCTGGCAGAATATCACGGATTCGGCGCCGTGCTTGGCGCGGATGTCCTTGAACTTTTTCTCGATGGTATCGTAGGCTTCGTCCCAGCTTATCTGCTGCCACTTGCCTTCGCCCCGCTCCCCCACCCTTTTAAGGGGATAAAGGACGCGGTCCGGGTGGTACATGTACTGGGATACCGCCAGGCCCTTGGCGCACAGCCGTCCCTGGTTGAAGGGGTGGTTCTTGTCCCCCTCGATTCTGGTGACCTTACCGTCTTTGACGTATATTTCGCATCCGCAGCCGCCGTGCGAGCCGCAGCCCGCGGACCAAAGGGTAGAAATAACCGGATTTTCTTTGCCTTTTGCCATGGCAATCTCCTTCCTTAAAGCTTGTAATCCACCTCTAATCTTAACGATTCTCTCACTCGTGTGTCAAATTCGTACCGATTGAAAAAACGCACGGAATATTTTAAACCTTTTATAGTACTTTGGATACTTTACGATAATCCGTATTTTCTGTTATTATTTAGTGGACAGGTACGTTAGTAGAATGGAGGCGGTGGCGGGTTGTCCCGGAATTTATCCCTGAAAGTCAATTTAGCAACTAATTAAGTAGCGGTATAAAAGGAGATTTTCAATGGCTCAAAAAAAGAATGCGGTTATCGTTGGCGGCGGAACGAGCAAATTCGGGGTGAGGGCGGCAACTATATTTGATATGCTGCAGGAAGCCGCCAATGCTTTGTCCAAGGACATCCCGGGACTGAAGCCGAAGGATGTTGACGGCCTGATTTTTGCCTCTACCACAGCCGGGCGCAATTCCAACTCTTTGAATACGGCGCCCATCGTCGCCCACCGGTTGGGGATTTATCCCACCTCTATCTGTGTCAGGGTCGATACCCTGTGTTCGGGGTCTAATACCGCGATTATTCTGGCCACCGGCCTCATCGAGAGCGGCATCTCTGATTGCATCCTGGTCTGCGGGACGGAAAAACTTAACATGCCCCAGCGCTGGGAAAGCGTTTACATGAACCTTATTACCAATGACCATGACTGGGACTCTGCCATGGGGCTGGCGGTACCGCCTCCTTTCTTCACGATGATCGCCCAGCACCATATGAAGAAATACGGGACGACCAAAGAACAAATGGGCGCGGTATCCGTAACCAACTATGCATACGGTTTCAATAACCCCAACGCGCAATTCGGCGGTAAAAGTCTCAATCTGGATGAATACCTGGTCGCCCGCACCGTCTGCGAACCATTCGGCCTCAATGATTGCTGCCCGGTGACCGACGGCGCGTCAGCCGTCATCGTTGCCTCTGAAGAGAGAGCCAAGGCCATGACCGACCGTCCGCTGGTATATATCCGCGGTACGGGTCAAACCTCCACTCACGGCATGTCCGCCCATTGGCCCGCGGATACCCTGGCAGATTGGCCGCATCTGAAACACGCCGGCGAAATCGCCTACAAAGCCGCTGGGCTGACGCCAAAAGATATCGACGTGGCCCAGACCCACGACTGTTTTACCATCTCTGAAATCATCGAGGTAGAAGAGTTAGGCTTTTGCAAGAAGGGCGAGGGCGGGGAATTTTGCGCCTCCGGCGGCATCAAGGTAGACGGCCAGACTCCGGTTAACACTGATGGCGGCCTGCTGGCCATAGGCCATCCTTACGGCGCTACCGGCGCCCGCCAGGCCGTGGAAATCTGCAAACAGCTCCAGGGAAGGGCCCTCAACCAGGTCAAGGACGCCAAGTTCGGTCTGACCCATAACTTGAGCGGTGTTTGCGCCCAGCATACTGTCGTCATCTACGGCACCGAACCCAGGTAAAATCAGGGGTACCGGGATTGAAGGAAAAACGAGGAGATTATTACAATGGCTGAACTAAAAACAAGTCAAATCGTGGGGACTCCCTATATCGATGGTAAATATGCCGCCATCCTGGATATGTGGCCGCTGGAAGCACCGGAATGCAACCGCATTTACCCGTTTTATGATAATTTGAAGCAGGGACGCTGGACGACCACCAAATGCAAGAAATGCGGCAATATTGATTATCCGCCGGGCGTAGCCTGCACCAAATGCTGGTCTGATGACCTGGAGTGGGTGGATTTACCCAAAACCGCCAGGATTGCTGCCGTGACCGAGATGGCCGGCCCTCCCACCGGGTTTGAATCTCCATTGGTCATGGCCTGGCTGGGTTTTGATAAGTCCCATCCCCTGAAGCACCTCCTGGTCCGCCTCATCAACTGTAAGCTCGCGGATGTGAAAAACGGGGATGAGGTCAAATTAGTTACCTTTGAGGTGCCCTCCCATCCTATTGACGTCAAGAAAGAAACCAAGATTTGTGACCGCGTTTACTACGCTTTCGAGCCCGTAAAGAAATAGCGTATTACTGACGGAACATCAATAATGGAAAGGGGCTGCAAGCCATGAAAAAGATAAAAAACGTGGCGGTAATCGGCGCCGGCGCCATGGGGGCGCAAATCGGCGCCCTGGCCGCTGAGGCCGGGTTCAACGTCAAAATCCGGGACATCGAGGAGCGTTTCCTGGAAAGAGGCCGCAAGACCATCCTTGACATGTATGACAAGCGCATCAGCCGCGGCCGTCTGACCGAAGACGCGAAGAAGCAGTATATGGGCAAGCTGACCTTCGTCGTCGGCCTCAAAGAAGCGGTGGCGGACGCGGACTTTATCATCGAGGCCGTTCCGGAAATCATGGACCTGAAAAAGAGCGTCCTCAAAGAGGTTACCGCGCTCTGCCCGGATGATACTGTTTTCGCTACCAACACCTCGTCGCTGAGCATCGCGGAGATGTCAGAAGCCGCCAAACACCCGGAGTTGGTGGTGGGTACGCATTATTTCAATCCGCCCAGCCGTATGTCCCTGCTGGAAATCGTTAAGGGCAAGAAGACCAGCAAAGAGGCCATCAAAATCGCCAATGAGGTCGCCATCACCATGGGACGGGATGTCGTAAACGTGGCTGACGTGCCCGGCTTCGTGGCCAACCGCATTTTCTGCAACATGTCTAATGAGGCGGACTGGGCGCTGGCCAACGGCGAAGCTAAAACTCCCTTTGAGGTGGATTCCGCCATCAAGTACAAGCTGGGACTGCCCATGGGCATGCTGGAGCTCCAGGACACCCTGGGCGGCGGCTCTATAGACACCCAGTTCCACGTCATGGAATACTTCGCGGAAATGATGGGCAAGAGCTATGGCCCCGCCCCCATCCTGGCCAAACTATTTAAAGAGAAGAACTACGGCAAGAAAACCGGCAAAGGCTATTACGACTGGTCTAACGGCCAGACCAATGAACTCCCCATGAACGCCGGAGCCGCCTTCGACCCCATCCGCGTGCTGGCCGGGTCGGTCAATGAGGCCGCCAAGCTGATAGAGATGGACGCCACCACCCGTGATGAAATAGATAAAGCGGTGCTGCTGGGGCTTAACTACCCGCGCGGCATCCTGCGCATGGCGGACAGCTGGGGGCTGGACGTCATCGTTAACGAGCTGAACCGGCTCTATGAAAAATACAACAAGGAAGACCGCTACAAGCCTTCTTCCGTCCTGACCAAGCTGGTCAAGCAGGGCAAGCTGGGCAGAAAGACCGGGGAGGGCTTTTACTCCTACGGCCCCGGCGAGTATGAAGCCGTTATCGTGGAAATCAATAAAGATACCAAAGTTGCCAAAATAGTGCTGAACCGGCCCAGCAAGGCCAACGCTTTCCACGCGGACATGATGGCGGAGCTGAACAAAGCCTTGAGCGAGTTGGAGAAGAACGCGGCGGTCCAGTGCATCGTCATTACCGGCGCGGGCGCCAACTTCTGCGGCGGGGCCGATGTATCGGCCTTTGCCAGCGGCCAGGTGGAAGAGGCTTTCAACTTCTCCGAGGCCCCCCACGATGTCTTCACCCGTATCGAGACCTATGCCAAGCCGGTCATCGCGGCTATCAACGGCGCCGCCATGGGCGGCGGGCTGGAGCTGGCCTTGGCCTGTGATATCAGAATCATGAGCAAGACGGCCATGGTGCGTTTGCCGGAGATAACCCTCGGGTTGCTGCCCGGCGCCGGCGCCACGCAGCGGCTGGGACGGCTCATCGGTTGGGCGCGGGCCAAAGAAATGATTTTGCTGGCCGACCCCGTTAGCGCGGATAAGGCTTTAACCTGGGGCATCGTGAACTATGTGGCGGAACCTAAAGAGTTTGAGAAACTCGTCAATGATACCGCCGTGAAACTGGCCGGTGGCGCGCCGGTGGCCCAGCGGTTCGCTAAAGGGCTGCTGTACTATGGAGCCCAGGCTGACCAGCGCTCCGCTCTGTACCTGGAGGCGGCTATATCCGGTGACCTCGCCCTGACCAAAGACCTTAACGAGGGACTGACCGCCATGAACTACCGCCGCTCTCCCAAGTTCAGCGGCAAATAAGAAACTAAATGTAATTGCAGGGAGTGTAAACGACCTGGCATCCAGCCCCGTACCAGAGTACAGAATAAAATCCGGCTGGAATCCGGGGGCGGGAAAATAGTAAGGATTGTCGCGGCTTAGTTTAGCTGGAGCCTCGCAACGACAAAAGAATAATAGGAGCCTATATTGGATTTCCGGTTTTCTCCTGAAGAAGAAGCCTTCCGTCAAGAGGTAGCCGCGCTGCTGGAAAGGGAAGTACCCGCGGAATACCGCCGCAAGCGCATGACCTTCTTTGACATGTCCGCCCAGCACGACTGGATTCAGGTGCACCGCTACATAGCGGAGCGGCTGGGGGAAAAGGGGTGGCTTTCCCTGCACTGGCCGGAGGAATACGGCGGCAGGGGGCTTTCTCCCTTCTATCGTCTTATCCTGCGGGAAGAGCTGGCCCGCTATCATTCCCCGGGGTACGACTCCATCGGCTGCGGCATCGTGGCGCCGGCTATTCTCCTGAAAGGCAGCGAGGAGCAGAAAAATCAGTACCTGCCGGGCATCGCCGCCGGCAAGGTCATGTGGTGCGAGACCCTCAGCGAGCCCAACCACGGTTCGGACCTGGCGGCGGCGGAGGTCTTCGCCAAAGAGGAAACGGACTGCTTTGTGGTCAACGGCCAGAAAATCTGGACTACCAACGGGCACTTCGCCGATTGGAACGCCCTGATAGCGCGCACGGACCGCGCCGCCAACCCCAACTACCGCGGCCTTACCTTTTTCCTGCTGGATATGAAGACGCCCGGCATCACCGTCAACCCCATCGTCAACATGGCCGGGCACCATGAGTTTAACGAAGTCTTCTTCGAGGATGTCCGCATTCCTAAAGAAAATATCGTCGGCGGGCTGAATAAAGGCTTTTACGTGGTGATGTCCCTGCTGGATTACGAACGCACCACGGATACCGTTTACGCCATCGCCGGAACCTATATTAACGACCTGGCGGAATACGCCCGCCAGAACAACCTGTTTACCCCGGTGCTGGAAAACAAGCTGGCGCAGCTGCGGGCGGACTGCGAGGTGTCCCGCTTGCTGCATTACCGCGTCGCCTGGATGCAGAGCAAGGGCATGGTGCCCAACTACGAGTCCGCCATGAGCAAGCTGTACAGCTTTGAGCTGCACCAGCGCGTTTCCGAGTTCGGCATGGATCTGGCGGGGCAGTACAGCCAGCTGGTGGAAGGCTCGCCGCGCGTGCCCATGTTCGGCCGGATACCGTCCTGCTACCTGCGCTCCTTCGGCTACAGCCTGGAGCAGGGCACCTCGGAAATCGACCGCGATGTTATCGCCCAGCGCGGGCTCGGTTTGCCGCGCCTGCGTTAGTTTGACATAAGGATTACGGAGGCCCTTTAGTGGATTTCGGTCTCAATGAACAACAGGAAATGATGCAGACCCTGGCCCGGGACTTTCTGGCCGGAGAGTACCCCAATAAAGTCCTCAAGGCTATGGTCAAGGACGAAAAAGGCTGCGCGCCGGAGCTCTGGGAGAAGATGGCGGAGATGAACCTGATGGGGCTTTCTCTGCCGGAAGAGTACGGCGGCGTGGGTGATTTCCTGGACTTGATTGTAGTGCTGGAGGAAATGGGCCGGGTATGCTTCCTGGGGCCATATTTCTCCACGGTGGCGGTCGGCGCGGCCGCTATCATGGCGGGCGGCAACAAGGAGCAGCGGGAAAAATATTTACCTGACATCGCCTCCGGCAAAGCTAATGTTACCCTGGCGCTGACCGAGCGCAAAGTGGAATATGAGGCGGACGCCTTGCAGACCATGACCATTTCGCGGGGCGGCTATTTCGTTATCAACGGCACCAAGCTTTTCGTGCCCGATGCCCAGGCCGCCGATTTCATTATCTGCGCCGCCCGGACCGGCGAATCGAACGGCGGCGGGGACGGCACCACCCTGATAATCGTGGATAGGAACGAGCCGGGCATCACCATGAGGCCCCTTAAAACCGTCTCCGGCGAAAAGCTGTACGAGGTTATCTTTGAAAACGTAAAATCCTCCGCCAGGAACGTGCTCGGAGAGGTCAATCACGGCTGGCGTATCGTGGAAAAAGTGCTGCAGCGGGCCAACGTCGCCCGGTGCGCGGAGATGGTCGGCCTGGCGCAGCAGTCCCTCAACATGACGCTGGACTACGCCAAGGAGAGGATAGCCTTCGGGCACCCCATCGGCGCTTTCCAGGCTATCCAGCACCGCTGCGCGGATATGCTCATTGATGTCGAGGGTTCCAGGTTCGCCACCTATCAGGCCGCCTGGCGCCTTAACGAGGGGCTGGACGCGGCTAAAGAAGCGGCGGCCGCCAAGGCCTGGGTCAGCCGGGCCTGCCGGCGGGTGATGACCTCCGCCCACCAGGTCCACGGCGCCATCGGCTTTACGGAAGACCACCTGCTCCATTACTACACCAAGCGTGCGCTGGCCTGCGAGTTCAGCTACGGCGGTAATGACGTTCAGCTGGCCAAACTGGCGGCACTATATAAATAGCCGGCGTTACACTCGCCGCCCCCTTTTTCCACTCCATCAAATTACGAATTATTTTGTACTATTTTGTATGTAAATGGTAAGATTGTGAAAATGAAGAGTAAGCAGCACAATATCGTATTTCAGCCTTCCGGGTTGCGGGGTAAAGTGGCGGAGGGCGTTACCGTCCTTGAAGCTGCCCGGCAACTGGGCGCCGGACTGGAAAGCCTCTGCGGCGGCAAGGGCACCTGCGGCAAGTGCAAAATACGCATTGAAGAGGGCGAATACCCTAAATATAAGATAAAGTCGGCCGTCACCGCGGTCACCAGTAATGACGAGGTCAACGCCAGATTTCTCAGCCGGCAGCAGCTCAGACAGAACTTCCGGCTGGCCTGCCAGACCCGCATTCACGGGGACGTGGTCGTTTTCGTCCCGGAGGAAAGCCGCAAAGGCCAGCAGGTGGTGCGCAAGGAAGCCACCAACCGCCAGATTAAGCTGAACCCGGCGGTGAAGAAATACTTGGTGGAGCTTAAGGCCGCTACCCTGGACGACCCCACCGGCGACTTCGAGCGGCTAACGGCGGAAATGGAAAAACGCTTTAAGCTGGCCGACCTTGTTCTTGACTATCCCGTCCTGCTCAAACTCCAGGACGCCGTCAGGAAGGGCGACTGGAAGGTCACCGTGTCCGTCTGGAAAAACAAGGAAATAGTGGATGTCCAGCCGGGGGACGCGGCGCGGTGCTACGGGCTGGCGGTGGACATCGGCACTACCACCGTGGCCGGCTATCTCTGCGACCTTGCCAGCGGCGAGGTGCTGTCTACCGATTCCATGATGAACCCGCAGGTGGCTTACGGCGAGGACGTAATGTCCCGCATCGGCTACGCCACCAAGGAAAAGGGCGGACTGAAAAAGCTGAACGGCGCTATTATCAAGGGGCTTAACTCCATCATAGTCCAGGCGACCAAAAAGGCCGGCATCAGGCCGGCGGATATCATCGATATGGCGGTGGTGGGCAATACCTGCATCCACCACCTTTTCCTGAACATAGACCCGCGCTACCTGGGTAAAGCGCCTTTTGCCCCCGCCATCCACCACTCCGTGGACGTCAAGGCGCGCGACCTCGGTCTCAGGGTTGCGGACGGCGCTTACGTGCACGTGCTGCCCAATGAAGCGGGATTCGTCGGGGCGGACAACGTGGGCGTGCTCATCGCCGAGGAGCCCTATAACCGGGACGAGATGCTGCTGATTATCGATATCGGCACCAACGGCGAATTGATATTGGGCAACCGCAAGCGACTGCTTTCTTCCTCCTGCGCCACCGGCCCCGCTTTCGAGGGGGCGGAGATAAGGCACGGCATGCGGGCGGCCGCCGGCGCTATCGAGAAGCTGAAAATCGACCCCGCTACCAAAGAGGTGCAGTTCAAGGTCATCGGCAACGATAAGTGGAATACGGAAGATAAGCAGATAGGCGCCAGGGGCATCTGCGGCTCCGGCATATTTGACGCCGCCGCCCAGCTCTTCCTCGCCGGCATCGTGGAAAAAAGCGGCCGCTTTGACATGAGTGTGAAATCGCCGCGCCTGCGCGAGGGCAGCGCCGGGGCGGAGTTCGTCATCGCCTGGGCGGCGGAGACCGCCATCGGGCATGATATCGTTATCTGCCAGAAAGATATCCGCGCCATCCAGCTCGCCAAGGGCGCCATGTATTCCGGCGCCAGAATCATGATGAATCGCCTGGGCATTGATAAAATCGATCGCGTGATACTGGCCGGCGCCTTCGGGAGCTTTATCGATAAGACCTCGGCGGCGGTTATCGGGCTGTTCCCGGACTGTGACCGACAGTACGTGTACGCGGTGGGCAACGCCGCCGGTGACGGGGCGCGCATCGCGCTGCTGAACCAGGACAAACGGGCGGAAGCGGACTACTGGGCGCGGCGCGTGGAGTACGTAGAGCTGACGCTGGAGCCGGACTTCAACCGCATTTTCACCCAGGCGCTGGCCTTCCCCCACGCCGCGGACAAGTTCCCCCACCTCAAAGACATCCTGCCCCGGGAAAAATAGCCCGGCGCATCGCTTTCAGCCTGGCTTTTCAAATAATTCCCCGCTTTTTGAGACAATAGTTACATTGCTACGGCCGGGGAGAAGTGCTACAATCTCAATATATAACGATATAACGCCATGAGCTACACCGTTACTGAAAATAGTCTGGCTGATTTGGAAGCCTTCCGGAAAGATACCCGGCAAAACCTCGACTGGCCATCCGTGTTTGTACTGCCGGAATGGATGCAGGTCTGGTGGCAGGTGTTCGGGGAGGGGCGGAAAATGCTGCTGCGGACCGTCCGGGACGGCGATGCCGTTATCGGCATAGCGCCGCTGCTGCACCGGGACGGGGTGGCTGCTTTCATCGGCGGGACGGACGTCTGCGACTATAACGACTTTATTACCGCTCCCGGCCGGGAGCAGGACTTTTTCAGCGCTTTGCTGGATTATTTGCGGAGCGGGGGTATCACCGGGCTCGACCTGAAACACGTGCGGCCGGACTCCGCTGTAATGACCTCCCTGGTCAACATCGCCGAAGGGCGCGGCTATCCCGTAACCAGCGCTAAAGAGGAAGTCTCCCTGGAAATGGAGCTGCCGTCCACCTTTGAGGCCTATCTGGAAAAGCTGGATACCAAGCAGCGCCACGAGGTCCGGCGCAAGATGCGGCGGCTGACGGAGGAGGGGACAATAGCCTACCGCTTTATCAGTCGGGGAGATGAGATGAAGCCCGCCGTGGACGCATTTTTCCGGATGTTCGTGGAGAGCCGGCAGGACAAGGCGGACTTCCTGACGGAGCAAATGAAGTCCTTTTTTAACCTGCTGGTAGCCAAAATGGCGGAGAACGGGCTGCTGCGTCTGGGCGTGCTGGAGCTGGACGGCAAGCCGGTGGCGGAAATTATGTGCTTTGATTATAACGACTGTATTTATCTCTATAACAGCGGCTACGACCCCGGTTATGTGTCCCTGAGCGCGGGGCTGCTCAGCAAGGTATTTGCCATCAAAGACAGCATCGAGCAGGGCAAGAAGAAGTTTGATTTTCTCAAAGGCGCGGAGATATACAAGTACCGCCTCGGCGGTCAGGAAGTGCCTTTATTTCACTGCCGGATAAATATACAATGAAAAGTAAAACTATGAACGATGTTAAATTAAGAATCGCCATGCTCAGCGCCCACAGCTGCCCGGTGGGGGACCTGGGGGCTAAAGATACCGGCGGCATGAGCGTCTATATCCGCGAGCTTTCCCGCGAGCTGGGGAAGAAGGGGCATACCGTGGACCTGTACACCCGCGTCCATGACCCCGTCGACCCGCGGGTTGAAGACCTGAGCGAGAATGTGCGTCTGATACACCTGCGCGCCGGGCGGGAAGCCGGCATCCAGAAAATGGCTATTTACTTTTCCCTGCCGGAATTTACCTTCAATCTGGAAAACTACTGGCAGGATAACGGCCTGAAATATGATATCGTTTTCAGCCATTACTGGATGTCCGCCCTGGTGGGCAAGTACCTCCAGTGTAAATATAAAATTCCCTATATGGCCATGTACCATACCCTCGGCGCGGTGAAAAACGCCATCGGTATCGGGGAAGGAGAACCGGCCCTGCGCATCGTTTCAGAGCGGGACACCATAGGTGAAAGCCGGCGCGTTATCGTAGCTACGGAAAAGGAAAAGCAGGATATTATCCGCTGCTACGGCGCCTGGCCGGGCAAGATAAGCGTGGTGCCCTGCGGCGTTAACATGGACTTGTTCCGGCCTCTGGATAAGGCCGCCGTCCGTAGCAAACTGGGCTTGAACGATGAAAAAATGATATTGTACGTGGGAAGAATCGACCCCCTGAAAGGTATCGGCCGGCTTTTGCAGTCCATGCCGCTGCTGGATAATGCGGAAAAAACGCGGCTAATCGTTATCGGCGGGGATGAGAACAGCCGGGAAGAGCTGGGCAAGCTGAAAGACCTGGCCGCCGCCCTCGGTATCGGCGAAAGGGTCACTTTCCAGGGGCTGATAAAACATGACAGGCTCCCGGAATACTACAATGCCGCGGATGTCTGCGTGACGCCGTCTTACTATGAAAGCTTCGGCCTGGTGCCTTTAGAATCGCTGGCCTGCGGCACGCCGGTAGTCGCCACGGATGTCGGCGATTTGCGGAACATTATCCGTCCGGGGGAAACGGGGTATATCGTGCCGGACAATACGCCGGTAAAACTGGCGGCCGGCATTATGAAAGTTTTGTCCCTTCCGCCCCTTGACCCGGCGTCGCGCCTGGCCGTCAGGGAGTCGGTCCGCGCCTGGGACTGGGCTAATGTCGCCGGGCAGGTGGCCGCGGAAATGCGGGCGGTGGTGGACCGGAAACTGGCCCCGGTAACCTGATTTAGCGGAAATAATTGAGGAGTTTTGCGGGTTATGAGTAATGATGTCTATTTGCTGGTGATATCCCCCCACCCCGACGATTGCGAGTTCGGCATAGCCGGCACGGTGGCCAGGCTGACTAAAGAAGGCAAGCAGGTGGTGTACGTCATCTGCACTAACGGGGACAAAGGCACCAGTGACCGCAGCCTGACCTCGGAAAAGTTGGCGGCCATCCGGGAGAAGGAGCAGCTGGCGGCGGCTAAAGTGCTGGGCGTCAGGGAGACCGTTTTCCTGAAATACCCCGACCAGGGACTGGAAGACTGCCACGAGTTCCGGCGCGACCTGGTACGGCAGATAAGGCGCTTTAAGCCCTACGCGGTGGCTACCTCCGACCCCTACCGCAAGTACATGTGGCACCGCGACCACCGCATGGCCGGCATCGTTACCGCGGACGCCGTTTTCCCGTATTCCCGCGACTTTCTGGCTTATCCGGAGCTCATTAAAGAGGGATTGGAGCCGCACAAAGCCCGGGAGATGTGGTTCTGGGGCTCGGACGACCCCAACTTCAAACAGGACATCACGGACACCGTGGACATCAAACTGGACGCTCTCAGATGCCATAAGAGCCAGGTGGGCGATGTCCCCCCGGAAATGCGGGAGCGCATGAAGGAATTTGCGCGCCTGAACGCCAAGGGGGAAAACTACGAGTTCGCCGAGGCTTTCCACCGCGTGGAATTAAGGCCCTAGTTTTTTTATTAGGAAGCAGCCCAGAGCACATCGCCGTAGAGGTCGGGGTTATGGGGTCGGGCGGTGAAGGCGGCGTACTCTTCTTTGGCTTTACCCACCGTGGTGCCGTCCCCGTGGCCGGGAAGTAGCCGCGCTTCATCCGGTAGTCGGAATAGCTTTTTCGTGATGGAACTCATTATCAATCTGAAGTCGTCCGGCGTTTCCGTATGCCCCGGCCCGCCCGGAAAAATCGTATCCCCCGCGAAGATGTATTCCCCCACTTTAAAGCAGGTGCTGCCCGGCGTATGCCCGGGAGTGTATATTACCTCAACTTTAAGCTTGCCCAGCGGCAGGCTGTCGCCGTCGTTGACTAGGATTTCCGGCGGTGTTTTAAGCTGCCAGGCGCTCTCCGCGTGGGTGGCCAGCGGCACCTTCAGCCGCGCCCGCAGCGAGACGATAACCCCGGTATGGTCGTAGTGGTCATGGGTCAGCAGGATGTACTTCGGCTTTGTCCCCTCCAGCCGGGCAATGATTTCCGAGGCGCCGGCCGGCGCGTCCACGACCAGGCTTTCCCCGGTACGGCGGCACACGGCGATGTAGGCGTTGGTCTCATATGGGCCCAAAGTCAGTTTCTCGATGCGGATATTATTATCATCTGCTATCAACATCTGTTGCATCCTTTTTGCATAAAGCCGGATGAATACGCTAGTATTAGTATAACATTTGATTTATCATGATTGATAGACTGGCCAGACTGGTATCCAATATCCTGAATCCTTTCCTGGTGAGCGTGGTGGTGCTGATAATGCTCTCCTTCAGGGCCACCAGTACCACCGGTGACGCCATCAAGTGGGCTGTATTTACGCTGTTACTGAGCGTACTGCCGGTTTTAGTAGTGGCCATTTACCTGTTGCAGCGGAAGAAGCTGGACGGACTTTTTTCTAATCCGCGACAGCAGCGGAATAACATATATCTGATGGCGAGCATCGTCGGCGCGCTGGGCTGCGGCTTGCTCTGGTACTTCGACGGCCCGTATTTGCTTTCCGTTACTTTTACCGCCGGACTGGACTCGATAGTCGTTTTCATGATAATCAACTATTTCTGGAAGATAAGCCTGCATACCGCTTTCACGGCGGCGGCGGTGGCGGTGATAATCATGGTTTACGGCGCCGCGGTGGCCTGGACGTCCGTCCTGGTGGTGCCGGTAGCCTGGGCCAGAATACAGCTGAAACAGCACTCTTTGCCGCAGGTGGCGACCGGCGGACTGCTGTCGGCGGCGATGGTGGTGGGGATTTTCTGGGCCTGCGGGGTGGTGTAGAAAACTTTAGGACAAGTCCTCCCGCGCCTCTCCGCCCTCTTCCTCGTCGATGCTTTCGGCGGTGCTTTCCGCCACGTCCCCTTCTTTGGATAACACGGCATCCAGCTGGTCTTTGAGACGCGCCGCCCGCGGGTAGCCGATGTGCAGCTTGCGCTGGAGGAAAGAAACGGAAACATCATCGTTTTCATGCGCCAGCTCTTTGGCCTGCTCCAGCAGCGGGTCGCGCGGGAAGCCGCCGATGGTGCCGGACGGCGTGGTGGCGATAAGCGTTTCCATCTTGAGCTTGTCCGGTTCTTCCTTCTTCTGGCTGCCCCAGAAATAGACCAGCCGGTCTATCTCGGCGTCGGAGAGGAAACAGCCCTGCAAACGCTTGGGCTTGGCGGCCTCGGTCGGCATGAAAAGCATGTCTCCCCGCCCCAGCAGCTTTTCCGCGCCGGCCCCGTCCAGGATGGTGCGTGAGTCCACCTGTGAGGTTACGGCGAAGCTGATGCGGGTGGGGAAGTTGGCTTTAATCAGGCCGGTGACCACGTCCACCGAGGGACGCTGCGTGGCGACCACCAGGTGAATGCCGGTGGCGCGGGCCAGCTGGGCCAGGCGGCAAAGGTTGGTCTCCACCTCGTCATAGCCGGCCATCATCAGGTCGGCTAGCTCATCAATCACCAGCACCAGGTAGGGCAGTATGTCGGTGCCCTTTTTGTCCTTGTTGTACCCCTCGATGTGCCTGGCCCCGGCGGCCGCCAGTTTGCGGTAGCGGTCGTCCATTTCCTGGCAGAGCCAGCGCAGGGCAGCCAGCGCCTTGGTGGTATCCACGATAACCGGCGTGGCCAGGTGCGGTATGCTGTTATACTGGGTCAGCTCCACCCGCTTGGGGTCTATCAGGATGAAGCGTACGTCATTGGGGGTATTGTGCATCATCAAACAGCAAACGATGGTGTTCAGGCAGACGGTCTTGCCGCTGCCGGTAGCGCCGGCAATCAAAAGGTGGGGCATCTTGGTGAGGTCGGAGGCGATAGCCTCGCCCCCGGCGCCCTTGCCTAAAGCCAGCGCCATTTTCGTTTTGGCTACCAGCTTCTGGAAGTTGCTGGTTTCCACCACGCCGCGCAGGCTGACCATATCGGAGGTGGTGTTGGGCACCTCCACCCCCACGAAGGACTTCCCCGGCACCGGGGCTTCGATGCGGATGGTAGGCGCCGCCAGCGCCAGCGCCAGGTCGTTGGACAGGGAGTTGATTCTTTCCACCTTGACCCTGGTCCTGGATACTTCCTCTCGCCTGACCTGGGTCTTGCCGTCGCGGTCTTTTTCCTTTATCTCTTTGTATTTAACGTCCCAGCCCGGCTCCACCCCGAACTGGGTAACGGTAGGACCGGCGTTAATCTGCACTACCTTGGAGTCCACACCGTAGCTGCCCAGTGTGTCCTCTATCAGCTTGGCGCGCTGTAAGTTGTCCGCCTCGCTGAACTGTACCTCCGGGGATGTATCCAGGATATCCACCGGCGGCAGGCTCCAGCCGTCCACCACCACTAGGTCGGACGATTGCCCGTATTTCTTCCAGACATCGCTGGCCACCTGTTTCAGGTCTGATTTGAAAGGCGCGTCGGGCTCCGCCGGCGGCCTGGGGGAGGGCTTTAAGGATACCGCCTTTTCCGCCAGGTCTTCCAGCTTTTTACGGGACAAAGTGACTTCCGGCGGTACCAGCGGTCCTTCCATATCTCTCGGTTGGGAAGGCCTCTCGAAAGAATGGCGCGGCTGCATGCCCCGCGGCATGGCGGGCTGCTTTATATCCTTGGCCGGGCCCTCGCGGTCGGCGCGGCGGTGGGTCAGCGCCCAAACCCAGTTGGCGAATTTCTGGAGCAAAAGGAAGCTCTGGCGCGGCAGGACGAAAATGATACCCAGAATAAAAAATCCCAGCATGCACAAGATGCCGGTAAACACGCCCAGCCCGGTAGGCTCCTGGCTGCCGGCCAGGCCAAAGCCGAAGCTGCCCCCCAGTACATTGGGTTCGAAGCCGGTGTTATACCTGATAATGCCCAGCAAAGCCCAGGCCGCCAGGACAAAGACGGCGCCGCCCAGCCAGCGGTTCCAGTAGGTGAAGAAAGAGCCCAGTTGGCGCTTCCAGGTCATGACCACGATGAGGATGATTATCCCGGCGATGAATATCGCGCCGAAGCGTATTCCCGTCCACACACTCTTGAAAAAGTCGGAAAGCGGGTCGCGGAACACCGCCGCCAGCGCGATGATGGTGAAAAGCACCACCAGCTGCCAGAACGGCCCGGAGGCAAAAAACTTCAGCCCGCCGGAAGAGCCCCGTTTTACCGGCCGGCTCTTGGGGCGGGACTTGGCTTTAGCGTTAACTTTTTTTTTGGCCATAAGCTCCTGAACAGGTATCCTGTTTACGGTTATACTTTGACCATAAACGGGAGAATCATAGGGCGGCGCTTGGTGCGGTCGTAATAGAACTTGTCCAGAGTATCTCTCACTTTGGTGTTGATAAAACTCCATTCGCTGACGCGCCCGCCGCTGTGGTCGAGCACTTTGACCAGCATCTCGCGGCTTTCTTCCATCATATCGCCGAAATCCTTGGGGTCGATAAACCCGCGGGTGACGATATCCGGGCGCCCTACCAGTTTGCCGGTCTGCTTGTTCACGGCGATGATGACCACCACGATGCCGTCGCGGGAAAGCATTTTACGGGTGCGCAGCACCACCCCGCCGATATCCCCCACGCTCAGGCCGTCCACGTAAACATGCCCGGTGCTTACCTTGCCGTTTACCTTGGCGCTGTTGGCGTTAATCTCCAGCACGTCCCCGTCCTCCATCACGAAGATATTGGCGGCAGGTACGCCGACCGACTCCGCTAGACGGGCGTGCAGGCTGAGGTGGCGGTATTCCCCGTGCACCGGGGCGAAAAACTTGGGTTTGACCAGGCTGAGGATAAGCTTGAGCTCTTCCTGGCTGCCGTGGCCGTGCACGTGCACCTGCCCCAGCTTGTTATAAATCACCTGGGCGCCCTGTTTGAAAAGGCTGTCCACGGTGCGGTTGACCAGGGACTCGTTGCCGGGAACGGGCGTGGAAGACAGTATGATGGTATCGCCGCGCTGGATATGCACGTGCTTATGGTCGCGGTTGGCCATTCGCACCAGCGCCGAGGTAGGCTCTCCCTGGCTGCCGGTGGTTACCAGGACGATTTTATTGTTGGGCAGGCCCTTCATATCTTCGATTCTGCCGATGACGCCGTCCGGCGCGATAATGTAGCCCAGCTCCAGGGCGATGCGCACCGTTTCCGTCATGCTGCGCCCCACCACGAAGACGCGCCGCTGGTGCCGGGCGGCGGCGTCGATTACCTGCTGGATGCGTGATATCAGCGAGGAGAAGGTAGTCACGATTACCCTGCCCTGGGCGTTGGCGATAAAGTGCTCCAGTGATTCGCCGACCGACTGCTCGGAAGGCGTGTAGCCGGGCAGCTCGGCGTAAGTGGAGTCGGAAAGCAGCAGCAAAACCCCCTGCGCGCCCAGCTGTGCCAGGCGGGAAAGGTCGGTCGGCTTGCCGCTAACCGGCGTATGGTCGATTTTAAAGTCGCCGCTGTGGATGACGATGCCCTCAGGCGTGTGGATAATGATGCCGCAGGCATCCGGGATACTGTGGCAGACGGGGAAAAGCTCTATCCGGAACTTGCCCAGGGTCACTTCCTTGCCGGTGGCCAGCACCTTCAGGTTCACGCCCTCGCGCGTCCTTCTCTCCTTGAGCTTGACGCGGATAAGCCCTTCGGTCAGCTTGGTGGCGTAAACGGGCACGTTATCCAGCTGCGGCAGCAGATAGGGCAGCGCGCCGATATGGTCTTCGTGGCCGTGGGTGATGATGATGCCTCTGACCTTTTCTTTTCTTTCGGTGACATAGCTGAAGTCCGGTATGACCAAGTCTATGCCGAGCATTTCTTCCTCCGGGAACATGAGACCTGCGTCGATGATGATGATGTCGTTTTCATACTCCAGCACCATCATGTTTTTGCCGATTTCTCCCAGGCCCCCGAGAGGAATAACTTTTAGTTTTGATTTGGACATTATATTTTACTTAAACCTCAAACATATTTAGTTGCTGCGCCGGTGGCGGCGGCGGTTTTTCTTCCTGCACGCTTTTGGCCTCCGCCAGCAGGCCGGTTATCTTCTGCATGTCCGCTTCTATCGCCTGCTGCAGACTGCGCTGGTGCAAAGCGGCGGCGGGGTGGTACATGGCAAAGTAAAGCACGCCGTCCCGCTTTACCGCCGTGCCGTGTATCTTGCTGATGGTCTTGCCCGGGAAGTACCTGGCCATGGAATAGCGCCCCAGGGTGACAATCATCTTGGGCTTGATGATGGCGATCTGTTTATCCAGCCAGTCGGCGCAGTTCTGTATTTCCGTGGGCAAAGGGTCGCGGTTATCCGGGGGGCGGCACTTGATAACATTGGCGATATATACCTGTTTACGGTCAAGGCCGATGGAAGCCAGCAGCCGGTCCAGGAATTGCCCCGCCTGGCCCACGAACGGGCGACCCTGCTGGTCTTCGTGCCAGCCCGGGGCCTCGCCGATAAACATGATTTCAGCGTTTTCCGCGCCCTCTCCGGGCACGACCTTGGTGCGCAATCTGGCTATATCACATTTATGGCAAAGCGCTATTTGCTGGTAAAGCTCAGTAAGTGCGGACATGTCTATTATCTCTGGAAGTATGATAGCACCGGAAATATGTCAAGTCAATCGGATATATCAATAGAGAAGCTACCTGACCACCGGGAAACCCTGCGCCGTCCAGTCCGTAATGCCGCCGCTCATGTTGTATATGTGCTGAAAACCCATCTCCCGCATGATATCGCGGGCGGCGGCGCTGCGGGCCCCGGTACGGCAGTAGACGATGTACAAATCGGCCTTGTCGAACTGCCCCAGGTCATCCTTGAAATCCGGTGCATAGTAGTCCCGGTTCAGTGCGGCCTGGATATGCCCGGCGGCAAACTCTTCCGGCATCCTCACGTCGAGGATGGTGAATCCGTGCTGCCCGGCGTGTTGAGCAATTATGGCATACGCTTCCGTGACGGAGACATCTGCGGCGAACTGCTCGGTCACCGGACTCTGGTAAGAAAAATCCACCGCCTCGCCGGTGATATAGCCGCAGCCGCCGGTCGCTAATGCCAGCGCCAGGAGCAGGGCAGGAACAAATATTATCCGGTTTTTTTTCATGCAGTTACAGTGCCGCCAGCTTGACGGAATAAACGTCCGGGATGGCCAGAATCTGCTGCTGGGCTTTTTCCGGCAGCGGCTCGTCCAGGATCAATACCAGCAGTGCCTGGCCGCGTGGCTTGAGCCGGCCCAGGTGCATGGAGCTGATGTTCACGTTGGCGTCCCCGGTGATTTTACCCACCGCCCCGATGAATCCCGGCCGGTCGCGGTGGTCGCTGAACAGGAAGTAGGCGCCGGGCGCCGGCACGATGTCCAGCCAGTAATCATTCACCCGCACGATGTGCGACTCATTATTCATGATGGTGCCCGCCACCGTCCAGACTCCTTTGGTGCTGGAAATTTCCAGTGTCAGCAGGCTGGTATAGTTCACGCAGGTAGTCTCTTTTTCCTCGATAATAGTCAGACCGCGTTTGGCGGCGATTACGTTGCAGTTGACGATATTGACTCTCTCTTCGCTCATGCCTGACAGCAGACCGCCCACCACCGCCGATTTCAGCAGGCTCGTGTCATAGTTGGCGATGTCCCCGTTGTACTTGATGCGGATGGTCTTGGACTGCCCCTCGGCCAGCTTGTAGGCCAGTTTACATAATGATGTCGCCAGCTTGATGTAGGGCGTCAGCGCCGTTAGCGTTTCGGACGGGATATAGGGGACGTTGATGGCCGCCCTGGCCGGCAGGCCTTTAAAGATATCGGCTATCTGCTCGGCTACGTCCCGCGCCGCCAGCACCTGTGCCTCGGCGGTGGAGGCGCCCAGGTGGGGGGTAACGATAATGTTGTCCTCGCCGAAGAGCACACTCTCCGTGCAGGGCTCTTTTTCGAATACATCCACGGCCGCCCCGGCCACCCTTTTCTCGTGGATGGCTTTGACCAGCTCTTTTTCGTCGATAAGGCCGCCGCGGGCGCAGTTGACGATGCGCATCCCGTGTTTGGACATGCCCAGCTCTTTAGCCCCGATAATCCCCTTGGTCTGGGGGGTCAGGGGGATATGGAGGGTAATAAAGTCCGACTCTTTCATCAGCTGCGGCAGCTCCACCAGCGTCACGCCCAGCTTTTTGGCGTATTCCTCGGACACCAGCGGGTCGATGCCGATAAGCCTCATCTCGAAAGCCGCGGCGCGCTTGGCCACCTCCGACCCCACATTGCCCAGCCCGATAATGCCCAGCGTCTTGCCCCGCAGCTCGGTGCCCATGAACTCGTTGCGCTTCCACTGGCAGGCTTTCAGGGAGACGTTGGCCTGCGGAATATTGCGCGCCAGCGCCAGCATCAGCGCGAAGGCATGCTCGGCGGCGGAGACGGTATTGCCGGTGGGGGCGTTGACCACCACCACCCCGCAGCGCGTGGCCGCTTCCACGTCCACGTTGTCGATGCCCACGCCGGCGCGGGCGATGACCTGGAGGTTCTTCCCCGCCTCGATGATGGCCGCCGTGACCTTGGTCTGGCTGCGCACCATCAGGGCGTCGTAATCGCCGATAATGGCGATTATCTCATCCGGCTTCAGGTTCGTCTTGATGTCCACCTGCGCCTGCTGGCGTAGGATATCTATGCCTTCCTCGGAAATAGGGTCGGTAACCAGTACTTTTTTACGTTTGTCCGCCATGAGGACCTTCCTTATTGTCAGCTATTTTTTAAATCCGGCCAGCGGTAAGACTTTCTGTATGGCCGCCAGCACTTCTTTGGCGTCTTTTTCCGTCACCATGCCCAGGTGGCCGATGCGGAATATCTTGCCGTCCAGTGTTTGCTGTCCGCCGGCCAGCACCACTTTATATTCTTCCCGGAGTACTTGGCGCAGCTTTTTGCCGTCCAGGCTGGCCGGGATTCCCACGGCCGTGACCGTGTTGGAGGCGTATTTTTCGTCGGCGAAGAGGGGCAATCCCATCTCTTTTATGCCGTCGCGTACCATCTGCGCTATCCGCGTGTGCCGCGTGAAGATATTCTCGATGCCCTCCGCCAGCATCATCTTCAGCGCTACCGTAAGCGCATAGACGATGGATATGGCCGGCGTCCAGGGGTTCTCTTTCTTCTCGTCGTAGTTTTTCTTGGCGCGGGCATAGTCCCAGTAAAAGCACGGCATCTTGGCCGCGGCCTTGGCCTGCCACGCTGCCGCGCTGACACTGGCGAAAGCCATGCCGGGCGGCACCATCCAGCCCTTCTGCGAGCCGGAGATAACTACGTCGCAGCCCCACTTGTCCACCGGCAGGTTGATGGAGCTAAGGCTGCTGATGGCGTCCACGATTAATAGCTTGCCGGCGTCTTTCACTACCTTGCTCAGCGCGGCCAGGTCATTGGTGACGCCGGTGGATGTTTCATTATGGGTAATAAGCACAGCTTTAACGCCGGGGTTGTCTTTAATCGCCTTCTTCACCGCGTCCGGGTCGGCGGCTTTGCCCCACTCCACCTTGAGATTGACGACGTCCGCCCCGAAGGTCTTGGCGATGCTGGCGAAGCGGTCGCCGAAGACGCCGATGCTGACCGAGAGCACCTTGTCTCCCGGCGAGAGCGTATTCACTACCGCGGACTCCAGTCCGCCGGTGCCGGAGCCGGTGAGCATCAGGACATCGCTCTTGGTCTGGAATACTTTTTTCAGGTCCTCCGTCGCGTCCGTGAGCATCTGGTGGAACTCCGGGCCGCGGTGGTTGACCATCTGCCAGGCCATGGCTTTGAGTACTTCCGGGGGACAGGGGGTAGGGCCGGGAACGCGCAGCTGTGTCATTTGTTTCTCCTTGATGATATTATATAATTTATGTTGTTTTCAGGTAACGTCTTTTGCCTACTTTGATGGTGACGCCTTTGGCCACGTCCTGGTTGGCGTCCGCCGCTTTCTGACCGTCCAGGGTCACGGCGCCCTGTTTGATAAGCCGTACCGCCTCGCTGCGGCTGGCACACAGTCCGGACTGGGCTAGAAGCTGGCTCAGGGAAATATCGCCTTGTAAGGCATACTCCGTGATGTCGTCCGGCAGCTCTTTGTTCTGCACCGTCTTTTCAAAATACGTTTCCGCGGCATCGGCGTCCTTTTCATTATAATATTGCGTCACCAGGGTCTTGGCCAGGCGTTTTTTCAGCGCCATGGGATTGACGCCGCTGTCCAGCTGTTGTTTAATTTCCGCCAGTTCTTCGGGCGAGACACCGGTCAAAAGCTCGTAATACTGAAAAATTATGGCGTCCGGAATGGACATGGTCTTGCCGTAGATATTTTCCGGCGACTCGGCAATGCCGATGTAGTTGCCGCGGCTTTTGCTCATACGGTTAACGCCGTCCGTCCCCACCAGCACCGGGAAGGTAAGACAGACCAGCGGCTTTTGCCCGAAGGATTCCTGTAAACGCCGCCCGGCCATCAGGTTAAAAAGCTGTTCCGTCGCGCCCAGCTGCACGTCCGCTTTGAGGTGAACGGCGTCATAGCCCTGGGCCAGCGGGTACAGGAATTCACGCAGCCAGATGGGGTCGTTTTTATCCAGCCTGGCCCGTATCCTGTCCCTGACCATGAACTGCTGCACGGTAAAACAGGAAGCCATGCTGATAACATCCATGAATGTAAGCTTGCTCAACCAGTCGTAATTATATTTTACCGATGTCTTTTCCCGGTCGAGTATCTTGAATGCCTGGTCGGAGTAGGTCTTGGCGTTCTTCCTGACCAGTTCCTCCAGCGCCATGGCGCGCGCTTCATCGCGGTCGCTCGGGTCGCCGATGAGTGTCGTAAAAGTCCCGATGAGAAACGTCACGTCGTGCCCGTAGTCCTGGAACTGGCGGAGTTTGCGTATCGTAATCGTGTGTCCCAGGTGCAGGTCAGGCGCGGTAACATCATAGCCGCAATAGACGCGGAGCGGGCGGCCTTCGCTTTTGGCTTCTATCAATCTTTGCCGCAGCTCTTTGGTCATCATTTCCTTGATTTGCGGGTCGCCGAATTCGGAACCCTGCATCAAGGTTATGACCTGTCTATCTATGGTGTCCACCGGGAATACCCCCTTCAGAGGTGCTATTTATCGGCCTTGGCCGCTTCTAAAATCATACGGCCCTGCCGCACGTCTTCAGCCACCTGATATTTCAGCTCGTCGATGGTCTTGAACTTTATTTCTTTGCGCAGCCTGGCCACGAAGTCCACGGAAAGCTCCCGCCCGTACAAGTCGCCGCTGTAGTCGAGCAGGAAAGACTCCACGGTGCGTTCATTCTTCCCGAAGGTCGGGTTGCGCCCGATGTTGGTCATGGCCTGGAATACCTTGCCGTTGATATGGGCCAGACCGGCATAAACGCCGTCCGGCGGCACCGCCTGCCCCTGGCTCACGTCCAGGTTGGCGGTAGGAAAGCCCATCCCTTCGCCCCGCCCCGCCCCGGTGACCACTCTGCCGTGCAGGATGAAAGGATGCCCGGTCAGGCGGCGGTACTTTTCCATGTCCCCGTCCGCCAGCGACTTCCTGATGGCGGTGGAGCTGACCACCTCGCCGTCAAGCTTCAGCGGCGGCACGATAGTCACGCTGAAACCCAGCTCAATCCCCAATTCCTTGAGTGTCTCGATATCGCCCTTTCTGGCTTTGCCCAGGGCGAAGTCCGGCCCCACCACCAGTCCCCGCATTTTCAGGTATTTTTGCAGCAGCCCGATAAAAACGCGGGCATCCAGGCCGGACAGTTCTTCGTTAAAGGAAAGAGGCACCACGTAGTCCGCCCCGGCCGCTTTAAGCAGCTTCACCCGGGTCTCGATGTCCGTCAGGAATGGCAGCTTTTTACCGGCAGAAAGCAGGTCTTCCGGGTGCTGGCGGAAAGTCACCGCGCCGGCCCGCATTTTTTTTCCCCTGGCCTGACGCAGCAGTTCCGCGAGCAGGTGCCGGTGACCGAGGTGCACCCCGTCAAAAACGCCGATAGTCAGCACGGATTCTTCTTCGGATGAGAACCTGGCTAACTCTTCCTCAACCAGCACGCCTTCTACTCCTCGAGCCGGGTATTGGTTTTTAACGAATAGGGGAAAATAATACCCTCGGGGAAATAGACCCGGCCAATCAATATCATGTTATCATATGCCCAGATTAGCGTCAAACGTAAAAACGGGTAATTAACTGATAATAACGCCTGGAGAACCGGCGGCAGCGCCCGGGAGAAACCCTGGTTTCAGGCGAAGCGGTAAGAGACCAGACCGGCCGGCGCTTTGGGGTAAAAGTAGGTGGACTTCCGGGGCATGCGGTCGTTGCTGTCCGCGATGGCTTTGATAACCCCGGGCTTGACCGGATTGACGATAATGCCCAGCTGGTATTCCCCGTCCTGCACCCGTTTCAGGACATCCGCGGCCTCGTTGACATAGTCCAGGAAAGTACCGGCTTTCTCGTGGGAAAGGCCGAGCAGTTCCTCCAGTATGATATGGTCGACGATGCTGACATCCAGCTTCTGGTAAAGCTCGGAATGGAAGGCCGGGAACATGGGCCGGACGGCGTCCGCATCGCGCAGCGTTAACAGCTGGATGCGCCCTTTTTTCAAGCCGCAGAGCACGAGTCCGGCGATATCGGCGCTGGCGGCCAGCAGCCCTATTACCTGCGACTCTACTCTGGTTTTGTCCACGGTATATTCCCGGACATCGAAGAAGGTATTCAGACCGGCGGGCAGCTCGTCCAGAGCGGAGGGCGCCAGGCCGCGCACCAGGCGGTGGGCCGGCAGGATAATGAGTCCCGGGTCGGCTATGTCCAGCAGCGTCATCATGACAAAGTCGTAAGGCTGCTCTCCGTCGCCCGGCTCGGAGCTGTGTCTTTCGCGCTGGTAGGCCAGGGCGCTTTCGTAGCGGTGGTGACCGTCGGCGATGTACAGCGGCTGGTCGCTCAATATATCGTGTATCGTCTTGATGGATGGCTCGCCATCGACCGCCCAGACGCGGTGGCTTTCCCCGTCTATATTGCCGACGCTGAATGCCGGTTTCCTCTTCATTTCCTTGGTCAGCAGCGTATTGATTTCCCCGCTGTTGTCCTCGTAAATGGCCATGATGGGGCTGGTATTGGCCTGCAGCGTCCACAGCATACTGAGACGGTCGCTCTTGGCCTTGGTCAGTGTCCCTTCGTGGGGGCGGATAATCGCTTTGCTCCAGTCCTCCAGCCGGACGATGCAGTTGATGGTGCGGCGGCGTACCGTCTGGCCGTGGCAGGTGAACTGATGCTCGTCCAGGTATAGAGCGGGACTGGCATCGGCCACCAATACCCGCTGTTCCAGCCACTGCTGCATGGTGGCGGCGGCGCGGGTGTATTTGTTGCTGGTGCTATTGTCCTGCGGCAGATCCTTGCCGTACTCTATGCGGACGAAGTTGTTTTCACTGCGGCGGTAAAGCTCCTCCTGCAAGCGGGGGGAGATAATATCGTAGGGGGGACAGATGACTTTGGCCAGGTCTTTTACCTGCGCGGTATTGTAATGCACGCCGTGGAACGGACGTATCTCCGCCAAAATAGGCTCCTTTTTTTGCGAGAATTGTATATTCAAGTTTAGCCTATAGCGTTGAAAAGGTGCAAGTGGTGATGGAAGTAGCAACTGACAACTTACAAGTATCAAAAAAGAGAAAATGAAAAGTAAAGAAACAGAATCTTGCCCTTTTCACTTTATGATTTACAGTTCCTGGCCACTTGCTACTTGTTGCTTGTTGCTTTTATACTGGTATTAGTGAAAGCCGGCATGATAATCAGAAAACTAGTGGTCGGGCCTTACGCCAGCAACTGCTATATCGTAGGCTCGGAAGCGACTAAAGACGGCATGGTCATCGACCCCGGCGCTAATGGCGCGGAAATTATCCGCACCGTGGAAAAGCTGGGGCTGAAAATAGACCTTATCGTTTTAACCCACCGCCACCCCGACCATGTTGGCGCGGCGGCGCAGGTCAAGGCCGCGTTCAAAGCCCCCCTCGCCGCCCACGCCGAGTGCGCCAAGTACCTCCCCCAGTCCCCCAGCTACAAATTTGAAGAGCCATTCGAGGGCGCTCCCAAGCCAGAACGCATTCTGGCGGACGGGGACATTATAGATATAGGGGATTTGCATTTTAAAGTCCTGCACACGCCGGGGCATACGCCCTGCGGCATCAGCCTCTACGGGGAGGGGCATGTCTTTACCGGGGATACGCTTTTCAACTACGGCATCGGCCGCTATGACCTGATTGACGGGGACTACCATGCGCTGATAAACGGCATCAAGACCAAGCTGCTAACTCTCCCGCCGGAAACGGTCGTCCACCCCGGCCACGGCCCGGACTCCACCATCGCCACGGAAAAACGCGCCAACACCTTCTTGAGATAAGGCTGATATTAATAATAGGCCGTGAGATGTTTGTAATTTGTATATCCGTGTTATAATGGCTATTCTGTCTTTACCTGACAAAATCGTGTTGCTTTCTCTGACTTTTCCGCCCATTATGTAGTTATCAACATGAGGGTCTGAGAATTATTAAGCTTAACATAACATTAATATCGAATACTCTGGATTTGTAGTTGAATTACTATAAATCATAAAACGAATGAGAGTTAACAAAGATTGCCGGAACGAATCGTAGCTGAATTTAGAATAAGTGGTAAAAAATGACGAAACGAATTGAATCTGAAACACTAAAAAAAGAACAACATTAGATATAAAAATAAAAAACTAAAAAACGCCCATTTTACAAAACGAATCGAAGCTACAAGAATAAGGGGCACAGCCCTTTCGAGCCATGCCCCTTTTCTTTTCAAGCCTCCACCCTCACCCCTGATCTCTAATCTCTACCCCCTAAATAAAGAGAGGGCACATCACCAGGGTGATGGTGGCCAGCAGTTTTACCAGTACGTGCAGGGAAGGACCGGCGGTATCTTTGAGCGGGTCGCCCAGTGTATCGCCGACCACGGCCGCCTGGTGCGCGAACGATTTCTTGCCGAGAACGGCGCCGTTTTCATCTTTAAGCTGCCCGTCCTCGATCATTTTCTTGGCGTTATCCCAGGCGCCGCCGCCGTTGTTCATGAAAGACGCCATCAGGATACCGCTGATGGTGCCTACCATCAGCACGCCGGCGACAACCATCGCCGCGTCGATATTCATCGATGCGAAGGATGGGATTTTACCGATGTATTTGAAAGCCACGCCGATGACAATCGGTCCCAGCACCGGCAACAGTCCGGGGGCGATCATTTCCCGCAGCCCGGCCCGGGTGGTGATATCCACACACTTGGCGTAGTCCGGCATGTGCGGGTGCTCTGGGTCTTTAGGATGCAGAATCTCGGGGTCGGCGCGGAACTGGCGCCGCACTTCCTCGATAATCTTGGAAGCGGTCTTGCCCACCGCCTTGATGGCCCAGGCGCTGAAGAGGTAAACAATCATCGCGGCCAGCAGCGCTCCCACGAATACAGAAATGTTGGCGAGGTTAACGACATTGTACATACCTTCCGTGCCGAACTTGATCAGTGAAACCCGGTCCAGGTAAGCCTGGAACAGCAGGAAGGCTGCCAGACCGGCGGAAACCATGGCATAGCCCTTGGTCAGGGCTTTGGTGGTATTGCCCACGGCGTCCAGCCTGTCGGTTATTTTGCGGACTTCCGGTCCGGCCCCGGCCATCTCGTTGATGCCGTTGGCGTTATCCGTGATAGGACCGAAGGTGTCCATGGACAGCACGTAAGGACAGGTCATCAGCATGCCCATGGTAGCCACCGCGGTGCCGAAAGCCCCGGCCCCCTGGACGCCGCTTTGCGCGCCCATCCAGTACGCCAGGATCAGGGAAACGCCGATGATAATGGCGGTGGCGAAAGTGGTGGAAAAGCCGACTGACATGCCCATGATGATGTTGGTGGCCGGCCCGGTCTTGGAAGCCTCTGCTATATCCCGCACCGGCCGGTATTTCGAATCCGTATAGTACTGGGTAACGAAAACAATCACGATACTGGCAGCGATGCCTACCAGTCCGGCGCCGAAAAGCCACCAGTTATCCAGCATATAGTAAACGGTGACCGCCAACCCTACCACGGAAAGACCGATGGCGACGAAGTAGCCGCGGTTAAGGGCGTTCATGGCGTTCTCGTTCTCCTTGGCGCGCACGCAAAGCAGGCCTATCATGCTGGCGAACATGCCGAAGCCGCGCACGCAGAGCGGGAACAGTATCCAGGCTATATTATTGGTAGCCATGTAGGCAAACACACCGAGAATCATCGCACCGATGTTCTCGGCGGCGGTGGACTCGAAAAGGTCGGCGCCGCGTCCGGCGCAATCGCCCACGTTATCCCCTACGAGGTCGGCGATGACGGCGGGGTTGCGGGGGTCGTCTTCCGGTATGCCGGACTCCACCTTTCCTACGAGGTCGGCGCCCACATCGGCGGCTTTAGTGTAGATGCCACCGCCGAGCTGAGCGAACAACGCGACAAAGCTGGCGCCGAAACCGAAGCCGACAATGAGATGGGGGGCGATTTGCGGGTGAGTATTCCCGCCATAAGCGAAAAAGATTACCGTGACACCGATGAGACTTAGCGCGGTGATGAGGAAACCGGAAACGGCGCCGCCGCGCAGGGCGACTTCCACCGCTTCCTTAAGACTGCGCTGTGCGGCCGCGGCGCAGCGGACGTTGGACTTCACCGCGATATACATGCCGATGAAGCCCGCCAGGCCGGAGCATAAAGCTCCCACCAGGAAGGCGACGCCGGTACGCCAGCCTACGTCCAGGCCGGAGTAGCCATATTGCTCTACGCCGGTATGCCCCAGGACGCCCACCAGCACGCCGATGATGATGGCGATGGCCACCGAGTACATGGCGATGGTGCTGTACTGGCGTTTAAGGAACGCCCATGCGCCCTGGAAGATGATATCCCCGATTTCTTTCATTTTGGGGGTGCCGGTGGGGCGCTTCATCACGTTACGGATTAGAAAGATGGCGAAGATGATGGTGATGACGCCCGCGGCAGGTACAACCCAGAAGATGTTTGGTAGTGACATATCTCCTCTCTTATTACCTGTATATTTTTAGACGGTTATGCCGACCTTTTATGATTTCCGCCGGACTTTATCCTTTTTAATTAAAGTACGCGCGGCTTATTTTGAGTGATTATGAAAAAATAATAGAGCAGGGGATAATTCCACCTGCTCTATGACAAACTGTTTTCGAGAACATGGTCATTAATGATTATAGACTGCTTAGGCAATATTGTCCAATGGTATCTAGTTCGCCTTGATATCCGGGAAAACCAAACCCGGCGATATATTTTATTTACCGAACTTAATCCGGGGCAGGCTGGCTTCTTTCATGCTGTCCGCCATCGTCCAGAAGTAGGCTTCGCCGGTGTAAACATGGTACACGGCCAGCAGCGGGTTGGACGGCTCGGTAATGCCAAAGTTCTTCACGAACGGCCGCTCCTCGATGCACTTGGCCCTGATTTTGCTGTCCGTCACGATTTTAGCCTTGCCGGAGACCCGCATGATTTTGCTCATGTCCTTGGCCTGGAAATAGATTTCCACCTTGGGATTCTTCTCTATTTGCTTGTGCAGCGCTTTTACGGACTGTGCCTGGAAATAGATTCCCGTCTCGTCCGCGTACCACATCCCCATGCAGCGCACGCGTGGCTGGTCGCCTTCTGTTGTCGCCAGGTAGCAGGTCTTGTTATCATTGGCGAATTTTACGCACTCTTTAAAGTCCATCTCTGTCTCCTCTCAAAATATTTTCAGTTTATTTGCTTTTGGTATTCCATTTGATGTCAGCGTATTTTTCTCTCAGCTTGGGTTTTTCTATCTTTCCGGTAGGATTGCGCGGCACGTTATCGAACAGGATGAAGCGCGGCCAGGCGTATTTGGGCAGCTTGGGCTCGTAATAAGCCCGCATTTCTTCCTCGGTCAGGGCGGCGCCCTCCCTGGCCTGCACGATAGCCGCCACCACCTCCCCGTACCTTTCGTCCGGCACGCCAATGACCGCCACGTCTTTGACCTTGGGCTGGCCGATAAGCACGGACTCCAGGTCTACCGGGTAGATGTTCTCTCCCCCGCTGATGATTAAATCTTTCTTGCGGTCGACGTAGAAAATAAAGCCTTCCTCGTCCTGCTTGACCATGTCGCCGGTGTAAAGCCAGCCGTCCTTGAGCGTCTCGGCGGTCTTTTCCGGGTTTTTGTAGTAGCACTTCATCACGTTGCCGCCGCGCAGGATAATTTCTCCCACCGTTCCCCGCGGCACCTCATTGCCTTTATCGTCCACCACCCGGGCGTCCAGGTTAAGCTTGGGATAGCCGAAGGAGCCGAGCTTGTGCAGGTTTTCCAGTCCCAGGTGCATGCAGGGGCCGGAGCTCTCGGTCAGGCCGTAATTTTCATCGAAGGAGATATCGGGGAAGTATTTGAGGAAGCGCCGTATCAGCACCGCCGGGATGGGCTGCGCGCCGGAATGCATCAGCCGCAGGGCGCTGAAATCGTAATCGGCCAGCTTTAGCTCGCCCTTGTCCAGCGCCGCCACGATGTCTTGTATCCAGGGCACCAGCAACATGCACAGGGTTATCTTTTCCGCGTGTATGATATCCAGGATAACTCTGGCGGTGACCCGCTCCGTGCCGGTGGTCATTACCGCCCTGGCCCCGCCTATAAGGCTGCCGAACCAGTGCATCTTGCCGCCGGTATGGTAAAGCGGAGGTAGCAGCAGGAAGGTATCGTGGCGGGTCTCGTGGTGGGCGGCGTTTTCGTTCACCGCGGTGTGCTCCAGGTTGCCGTGGCACAGCAGCGTCGCCTTGGGGTCGCCGGTGGTGCCGGAGGTAAAGTATAAACCGGCTTCGTCATCGCCGCTGAGCGTTATTTCCGGCGCGGCCGCTGACGCCTGCGCCAAGGCCTGCTCGAAAGACTCCATGTCCGGCGGGACTTTCTCGCCGGAAAAGATGAAGTGTTCCACCGTTTTCAGCTCCGGCCGTATTTCATTGATTCTGTCGATAAATTCCTGGTCGAGCATCATTATCTTCGGCGCGGCGATGTCCGTGCAGTACTTAATCTGCCGGCTGATGAACCGGAAGTTCAGGGGGGCGGCTATCGCGCCCGTTTTCAAAATGCCGAAGTAGGCTTCCAGCCAGTTGATGGAGTTCATCATCAGGTGCATGACTACGTCGCCCTTTTTGATGCCCCGGCTGATGAGGGCGTTGGCTACGCGGTTGGCCCGGTCGTCGAACTCTTTCCAGGTGACCGACTTTCTCAGGCCCTTGCTCGGCGTTATTTCCACCAGGGCGGTGGCGCCGGGTATCAGCCTGGCGTTCCTGGCGAGAATTTCTGTAATGGTCATAGACCATCTCCTTTAGAGTTAAGAATGGACGGTATGAGGTCGGGGATTACCCCGGGAAGAACGGGAATCGGGTGCAAGCTTGGTATCATGATTGAAGCAAATAGTTCAATGGCTTTTCTCAGGTATAATTAATCCGTCTGATTATAGTCTATCAAAACAAAATATGTCAATTTGTTTAGCTTTGAGAGGCATCTGTCTCTATGCTATAATCTTTGGAGAGACATAAAATGATTGAGCAGCTGGAAAAAATAGAAAAGCGCTATCGGGAGATAGAAGAAAAACTGGCGCAGCCGGAAATAGCCACGGACATGGCCCAGGTGCAGACGCTGGCCCGGGAGCGGGCGGGGCTGGAGGACGTAGTCATCAAGTTCCGCAAATATAAGAAAGCCGCTAAAGAGCTGGAAGACGTAAAAACGATGGGTGCCTCCGGAGGGGACGAGGAAATGGCGGCGCTCATCAAGCAGGAAGCGGCGGCGCTCCAGGCCAGGCTGGACGGTCTGACGGAAGAGCTGAAGGTGGCGCTTATCCCCCGCGATCCCAATGACGAGAGGGACATCATCGTGGAAATCCGGGCGGGCACCGGCGGCAACGAGGCCGCTATTTTCGCCGCCGACCTCTACCGCATGTACAGCCGCTACGCCCAGAACCTGGGCTGGAAAATAGATGTCATCAGCATGAGTGAAAGCGGCTTCGGCGGCTTTAAGGAAATCATCTTCGAGGTGCGGGGCAAGCGGGCGTACAGCCGCATGAAATATGAAAGCGGCGTGCACCGCGTCCAGCGCGTTCCCGTTACCGAGGCCTCCGGCCGCATTCATACCTCCACCGCTACCGTGGCCGTGCTGCCCAAGGCGGAGGAAGTGGATATCGATATCAACCCGGACGAGCTGCGCATAGACATTTTCCACAGCGGCGGCGCCGGCGGCCAGAACGTTAACAAGGTCGCCTCGGCCATACGCGTCACCCATTTGCCCACCGGCATGGTGGTCGTCTGCCAGGACGAGCGCTCCCAGCTCCAGAATAAAGTCAAAGCCCTCTCCGTCCTGCGCACACGCCTGCTGGACATGGAACGTCGCAAGCAGGAAGAAGCGATAACCTCCCAGCGCCGCTCCCAGGTGGGCAGCGGGGAACGCTCGGAAAAGATTAGAACCTATAACTATCCCCAGGACCGCATCTCCGACCACCGTATCAACCTTACCCTCCATAACCTCCCCCGCCTCATGGACGGCGACCTCGATGAGCTTATTGACGCCCTGCTGACCGAGGAACAGTCCCTGCACCTTGAAGGACAGCAGGTGTGAACCGCCGGCAGGTGCTGACCCTGTCCCGCTCTCTGCTTGCTGACGCCCGTATCGAAGATGCCTCCCTTGAGGCTGAAATCCTCTTGAGACATGTGCTGGGCATTGGCCGAGCCCGTCTCTTCGCCGAGCTTGCTCTGGATTTTACCCCCCTTCAGGAAAAAGATTTGCGGGCATTAATTGAGCGGCGCCTTCAGGGCGAGCCTTCCGCTTATATCACCGGCCGCCGCGAGTTTTACGGGCTGGACTTTAACGTTAACCCCCGCGTCCTTATCCCCCGACCGGAAACGGAAATGCTGGTGGAAAAAACAATAGAAATCTGCCGCGCCCGTTCAATTCAAACTATCGCAGACATCGGCACCGGCTGCGGCGCTATCGCCGTCAGCCTGGCGGTTAATGTCCCGTCGGTTAGCATTTACGCCACGGATATCTCGCCGGAAGCGCTGGAGGTAGCCGCGCAAAACGCCGCCGGACACGGGGCAGGGGACAGGATTACCTTTTTGAGGGGGAATTTGCTGGAACCTTTGCCGCAGCCGGTTGACATAATAGTAGCCAACCTCCCGTATGTTAATAAAGCCGACTTATCGTTGGGCGGCTTTGAGCCTTTATTGGCGCTGGACGGCGGCCTGGACGGGCTGGACAAAATAAGGGAGCTTGGTAGCGGGGCGGGGACAAAGCTTAATTCCGGCGGTCACCTCATTCTGGAAATCGGGCAGGGGCAGGCGGACGCTGTGTTTACCATGCTGCGGCAGGCTTTGCCCTCCGGGCAGATAGAAATCAGCCGCGACCTGGCCGGCATCGCGCGCCTGATAAATTTACGTTTGACATAGCCTTGCCGGCGATGTTACATTATTCTGGAATTCCCCGGTAAAAATCTTTAAGGAAAACACTGTTAACATGAATATTATCGTTTGCGTTAAGCAGGTAATCGACCCCGAGGCGCCGCCGGCCAGCTTTAAAATAGACGCCGCCGCCAATAAAGCGGAAATGCGCGGCGTGCCCCCGGTGCTGGACCCCTATGGCGAGATTGCCGTGGAGGCCGCCTTAAAGCTTAAGGAAGCCGGCGGCGGTAAAGTGACCGTTTTGAGCCTGGGTGTTAACCTGCTGCGGGAGGTCGTCAAGAAAACGCTGGCCATGGGCGCCGATGAGCTTATCCTGCTTGAGGACGAGGCCTACGCTGGCGGCGATGCTTACGCTACCGCCGCGGCCCTGGCCGCCGCTATTCAAAAGAAGGGCGACTATAATCTAGTCCTGTGCGGGCGTGAGGCTTCGGACACTAACGCCGGGCAGACCGGCCCCGCTATCGCGGAAATACTCGGTTTGCCCTGTGTCACCCTGGCGCGCCGGATTGAGGCCAAGGACGATGGACTGAGGGTGGAGAGGGTAAACTCGGAGGGCTATGATGTGGTAGTGACATCCCTGCCGGCGGTGGTCACCGTGAGCAATGAAATCGGCCAGCCCCGCTACCCCACCATCAAGGGCATCATGACCGCCAAGAAAATAGAACCGCTGGTCTGGAAACCCGCGGATATCGGCATCGCGCCTGCCGAGGCGGGCGCCTCCGGGCGCAAGACAGCGCTGCGTAAGCTGTTCCAGCCGGTGCATGAGGGCCAGTGTGAAATCGCCGCAGGAGATACCCCGGAAGAAATGGCGGCTAACCTGGCCGTCCGGCTGCGGGAAGCTAAAGTTCTTTAATATCGTATATTAACGGTAGGAGTAAACCAATCATGTCTGACTTTAAGGGTGTAGTCGTTTACTGTGAAATAAAAGGCGATAAAATCCTGCCCATCGCCGCGGAAGCCCTGGGCATCGGCCGCAAGCTGGCGGACGACTTGGGGCAGGAGCTGGCGGCCGTTATCATCGGCGGCGGCATCGCCGCTGTCGCCCCGCAGTCTGTCGCCCAGGGCGCAGATAAAGTCTATGTCATCGATACGCCGCAGCTTAAAGAATATCAGGCGGACGCTTACCTGGCGGCGCTGGAAAAAGCCGTCAATCAGGTAAAACCCGCTATCGTCATCATGGGGCAGACGGACTCCGGGCGCGAACTGGCGCCGCGCTTGGCTTTCCGGCTGGGCGCCGCCGCTACCCTGGACTGCGTCGACCTGGCGATTGACGCTGATACCAGGCGACTCTTGCAGACCAAGCCGGTCTATGGCGGCAACGCCCAGGCTGTCTTTACCGCCGCCGCCGACCCCCAGATAGTGACTATCCGCACTAAAGCGATGGCCGCTCTAGCCCCGGACCCCGCCCGCAAGGGAGAAGTGGTTAACCTGCCGGTGGAGATAGACGCCGCCGTTATCAAGGCAAAAATCACGGAAAGGGTGGTGGAAGAGGTAGCCGGCATCAAGCTGGAAGACGCCCAGGTGGTCGTTTCCGGGGGGAGGGGCATCGGCGGGGCTGACGGCTTCAAACAGCTTGACGAGCTGGCCAGATTGCTGAAAGGCGCGGTGGGTGCCAGCCGTCCCCCTTGCGACAATAACTGGATTGCGGACACGGCGCAAATCGGCCTGACCGGCAAGATAATCGCCCCGGAGGTCTATATCGCCGTGGCTATCTCCGGCTCCAGCCAGCACATGAGCGGCTGCTCCGGCTCCAAGACCATCGTCGCTATCAATAAAGATAAAGAGGCCAATATCTTCAAGCAGGCTCGCTTCGGGGTGGTGGGGGACTGGAAGAAAGTGCTGCCGGCATTTATCCAGAAGCTCAAAGATCTGGCCGCCGCCTGAAAAGAAAGGCGCCCCGTTTTGGGCGGGACGCCTCGTTTATTCTGAATCAGCTAGAGTGACGGACTAGGTCTTTTCCGCTTTCTCCGCCTGTCTCTGGGCTACCAGTTTCTGGGTGATATTAGCCGGCACCTCTTCATAATGGTCGAACTCCACGGTATAGGAAGCCCGTCCCTGTGTCATGGACTTCAGGTCGATGGTGTAGCGCTGGATTTCCGCCAGCGGCGCCTGCGCCTCGATGGTATTGATATCGCCCTGCGGGTTCATCCCCAAGACGCGCGCCCGTTTGGTGTTGAGGTCGCCGATGATGTCCCCGGTGAGGTCGTTGGGCACGGTGACCTTTAAATTCATAATCGGCTCCAGCAGAATCGGCCGTCCCTCCAACATGCCTTTCTTGAATGCCCCGCCTCCCGCTATCTTGAAGCAGATTTCCGATGAGTCCACCTCGTGGTAGCTGCCGTCGTAAAGCGTCGTTTTAATGCCTACCACCGGGTAGCCGCACAGACTGCCCTCGCTGTAGGCTTCCACCACGCCCTTTTCCACCGCCGGGAAGAAATTCCTGGGCACTCTGCCGCCCACCACTTTCTCCGTGAATTCATTCTCGCCGCGCTCCGGCAGCGGCTCCAGCTCCAGCAGCACGTGGCCGTACTGCCCGTGGCCGCCGGACTGTTTCTTGTGCTTGTATTCCGCCTTGGCCGATGTAGTGATAGTCTCGCGGTAAGGCACCTTGGGGGTGGCCAGGTCCACGTTCACCCCGAACTTGCGCTGCATTTTCTCCGCCGCTACCGCCAGGTGCGTGTCTCCTATGCCGGACATAATCATCTCGCCGGTGCCCAGCTCGCGGTGTACTTTCAGGGTGGGGTCTTCTTCCGCCAGCCTGGTTAGACCCGACCCCATTTTATCTATGTCCGTCTTGGTCCGGGGATAAACCGCCTCGCGGAAAATGGGGGTGGGGAAGACGATGGGCGTAAGCTTTAGCTGTTTGTCCTGGGCGCACAGCGTATCGCCGGTGGCGGTCACGTTCAGCTTGGCTACCGCCCCGATGTCCCCGGCCCTGACCTCGGCTACCGGTTCCTGGGTCTTGCCGCGCATGAAATAAAGCTGCCCGATGCGTTCCACCGCGCCCTGGTTGGCGTTGTAAGCCTGAGAGTTGCTGGTGATAACGCCGTTATAAACGCGGAAATAGGTCAGCTTGCCCACGTAGGGGTCGGCGGTGGTCTTGAACACCAGCGCCGCTAAGGGAGCGCTGTCCGACGGGTCTATTTCGCCGCTGGCGGTGGAAATTTTCTGTTCCTTGGGCAGCGGCAGGTAGTCGCAGATGGCTTCCAGCACCCGGTTAATCGCCACATTTTGCAGCGCCGAGCTGGCCAGCATCGGCACGATACTGCCGCTGATAACCGCTTTTCTCAGGGTGGCGTTGAGCACGTCCAGCCCGATTTCTTCGCCGCCCAGGTATTTCTCGATTAATGTATCGTCATTTTCCGCGATGGACTCGACCAGTTTTTCGCGGTAGGCCTTGGCCTGGTCTTTGATGTCCGCCGGGACTTCCACTTCCTGGGTGGGGGAGCCGGTATAGGCTTTCATCGTCAGCAGGTCCACCACTCCCTGGAAGCTGGTGTGTGCGCCGATGGGTATTTGCAGCGGGACGCACTTGGCGCCCAGCTTGTTCTTGGCGTCGTTGACCACCTTGGCGAAGTCCGCGTTCTCCCGGTCCATTTTGTTGACCACGATAAGGCGCGGCAGTTTGGCTTCTTCGCAGTAGCCCCAGGTCATTTCCGTGCCCACTTCCACGCTGGAAGCGGCGCAGATAACGATTATCGCGCTCTCGCTGACGCGCATCCCCGCCTTTACCTCCCCGACAAAGTCGGTGTAGCCGGGAGCGTCGAGGACATTGATTTTCTTGTCCCGGTAGGGCATGGGCAGTATGGAAAGGTTGATGCTGATGCGGCGTTTGGCCTCGTCCGGTTCATAGTCGGATGTGGAAGAGCCCTCATCCACCTTGCCGATACGGTTGATAACACCGGCGTTGAACAGCATCGCCTCGGATATTGATGTCTTGCCGGCACCTCCGTGGGATAGAAGAACGACGTTATGAATGTTATCCGGACCGTATTTAGGCATGAATCCACCTGCTCTCTATAGTTTTCGTGTACTATTATAACCGCAGTCACCCGCGCGCGGCAAGCGAAGCAACGGACGGCAATATCCTGTCGACAAACTATGAATTATATAATTACGCTCATGATGAGCACGTTGGACCATGAGGTCTCGACTGTAAAATCCATCCTTAGACAAGGCTCAGGATGAGCGGTCAAGCACTCCTATTTCCCGAATTTGTCCTTGATGACGATATCCGCCAGTTCCTTGCGCGGCGGGGCTTTGCCTTCCTGGGCCGGTACGCCTACCGGGAAGAAAGTGACGATACGGTAGCCCTTGGGCACATTGATGGCTTTCTCCGCCTTGGCCGCGTCAAAAGCCCCGATAATCACCGTCCCCAGCCCCTGCGCGTGGGCGGCCAGCACCATGTTCTGCACCGCCAGAGCGGTATCGAACATAAACCAGTCGCCTTTATCGGTAACGTATTCGCCGCCGCCCCCCGCCCCCGGCTTGGTGCCGGACTTGCCTATTTCCGCGCATACGGCTATAACCACCGGCACGGTATTGATGGCCAGGGTGCCGGGATTGGGTATTTCCTTGTCCGGCAGCTTTATATTGCTCAGGCTTTCGCCCAGCGCCGCCCTTACTTTGGCATCGCGTAACACCACGAACTTCCAGCACTGGGTGTTCGCCCAGGAAGGCGCCCAGCGCCCGGCTTCCAGGATGGCGTCTATTTTCTTGTCGTCCACGGGGTCGGCCTTGTATTTCCGGATACTCCGCCTGCTTTTAATAGCCTCGAATACTTCCATGTGATTCTCCTTCACTATTAATAGGTATATGGCTAACGGCCGTATTTTTCGTTGAAGAGCACTTCTGAAAGCTGCTTGCGCGGGGATACCTGACCTTTATGGTTGGGCACGCCCATCGGCGTCATCGTGACCACCGCGTATTCCAGCGGCACCTCCAGGATTTTAGCCGCCTTGACAGCGTCGAACCCCCCCACGATAACCGTACCCAGCCCCATGGCGTGGGCGGCCAGCACCAGGTTTTCCGTAGCCAGGGCGATATCGAACATGAACCAGTACTCGCCTTTATCGGTAATGGGGGTGCCTTCGGCGTTGCAGCCGGCCCTGGCTTTCTCGGCGCAGACTACTATCAGCACCGGGGCCTGCTTGATGGATAAACTGGCGGCGCTTTCCAGCCACTCGTTGTCTACCTTTTCTTTCATCAGGCAGCCGGCGACCTCTGCTTTGGTTTTGGCGTCCCGCACTACGATAAAGCGCCAGCACTGGAAGTTGCCCCAGGAGGGGGCCCAGTGCGCTGCTTCGAGGACCGCCCGGACCTTGGCGTCATCTACCGGGTCGTTTTTATAGTGCCGTATGCTTCTCCGGTTTTTAATGGCGTCTAAAACATCCATCGTCGTCCTCCGCAAGCTATTCGGTTAATTTTCCCAGGCGTCTTTGCCTATCAATGCCACGAAACGGCAGCCGCCGAGCTTACGGACGGTTTGGCCGTCTCTTTCCTTGATTACCTTATATAGTTCCTGGACATGCCGCGGGCCAGCCGGTATTACCATTCTGCCGCCTTCCGCCAGCTGCGCTATAAGCGTCTCCGGTATCTCCGGGGCGGCGGCGGTTACCAGTATGGCGTCATAAGGGGCGTCCTGTTCCCGGCCCAGCCTTTCTCCCGCCGGGTATATCTCGATGTTGTTATAGCCCAGGCGGTCCAGCACTTTCCCGGCGGACTCCGCCAGGGCGGGGATGCGTTCCACGGATATCACTTTGGCCGCCAGTTCCGCCAGGATGGCCGTCTGGTAGCCGCTGCCCGTGCCTATCTCCAGCACCTTCTCTTTACCGGTAAGCTCCAGCGCTTCCGTCATCAGGGCGATAATAAAGGGCTGGGAAATAGTCTGTTCCCAGCCGATTGGCAGCGGGCTATCTTCATAAGCCAGGCTGCGGCTTTGCTCCGGCACGAATAGCTCGCGGGGAATGCGGGACATGGCCGCCAGCACCCGCTCGTCTTTAATCTCGGAACCAAGATGCGCTATCAGTCCGGCCCGGGCTGCTGCAAAATCCATCATACTCGCCGTGAAAAACTACTTGAAGATGATAGTTAAAACAATCAACAGGACGACGGTAATAGCCGTGAGAATGCCGATACGCTTTAGTTCCCCGACGATGTATGAGGTATCTATCGTGGCAGCCGGCGCGGCCGCCTTGGCTCCGGCCGTGCTCACGGTACGGACGGGCGCCGCCACCGGTTTGACGGCATCCTGGGTGACCTGCTGCTGCGGCAGGCCGGTCCCGGCGGGCCGCTGTCTGAGTTTATTCTTGTGAGGATGCTTGCCTCTGCCGTGTTTTGATTTTGCGGGCATCCGTTACCTCCGGTTATTTTCTATTTAGCTCTGGGATGAGACTTATCATAAGACCGCCGCACTTCTTCGGTGGTCAGGTGGGTATAGACCTGGGTGGTGGAAATGTTGGCATGTCCCAGCAGTTCCTGCACCGACCTTAAGTCCGCGCCGCCGCTGAGCATGTGCGTGGCGAAGCTGTGCCGCAGGGTATGCGGACTGATCTGGGGGCTTAGGCCGGCGGACTTGGCGTATTCCTTCAGCTTCTGCCAGAACCCCTGCCGGGTCAGCCTGTCCCCGCGTGCGTTAAGGAAAAGCGCCGTCTCTTTATGCCCGTGGGCCAGCTTGGGACGGTCTTCGTCAACGTATTTTTTTACCGCCGCGGCGATATTCTGGTAGAGGGGTATGATGCGCTCTTTTCTGCCTTTGCCCAGGCACCGCACGAAGTAGTCCCCCTCGAAGTTGACATCGCCCATGTTGAGCGCCACCAGTTCGCTTATCCTCATGCCGCTGGCATAAAGTAGTTCCAGCATGGCGCGGTCCCGCCGGGCCTCGGAGGTGCTGAGTTTGGCCGGCTGTTCCAGCAGCAGACGCACCTGCGCCAGCGGTATCGGCTTGGGCAGCGCCTTGCCCACGCTGGGGGAGCTCATATTTTCCGTGGGGTCGGTCTTTATCTGCCCTTCCGCCACCATGAAACTGAAGAAAGAGCGGGACGCCGCTACCTTCCTGGCCATGGTGGTAGCCACGTAGCCCCTTTCCTTGAGGTCGAGCATATAGCCCAGCATTTCCTGCCGCGTGAAATTGGCCCAGGAGGGGGAACGCTGAAGGTTGGCTTGCTTCAGAGCAAATTCCGTTAGCCCGGTGAGGTCGTTCCGGTAGGCGGATATGGTATGTTCCGAATATCCTTTCTCCACTGCCAGGTAATGCAGAAAGCTTTCGATTGGCTCTTTCATCATGTCTCCTCGCGGCCGGATTATCCGCCGACCTTGTCTTTCAGGTTTTCAATCCCTATTTTAACATAATATTTTAACATAAAAAAGGGCGAAACCACCTGCTGATAAGTACGGGATATTTTTTAAGTCTAAAACATTATAATACTGCCGGCAGAAAAATGTAATGGCGGCACCCGGTACTCTAGTAACCCCTGGAACAGGGAAGCGTATCTTTACCTGCAAAATACGCTCACCGGTACTATTACCAAATGGCTATTGTTTACCGTACGAAATATAGATATGATGGATTCAGTAGTAATCACGTATAAATTCATTAAGGCATTCCTGTTATGGTAGTACCTATCGAAGAAGCCAGAAACATTTTACGCAGAAAATCACCTGAGCCGGAGGCTTTACGTCTCATTCCGGAGACGATGGCGCGTAAGCACCTGGCCATACCGGTGGATATTCAAGGCAATATCCTGCGGGTGGCTATGGCTAACCCGTCCGATATCCTCGCCCTGGAAGCGCTGGCCAGCTGGAGCCAGATGCGCATCGAGGCCGAAGCCGCCCCGGCGGATGAAGTCAATGAAGCTATCGACCTCAATTACAAAGACTACGAGCAGATAGAGAAGCAGATATCCAGTATTCCTTTCGCCGCTGACAGCAAGGCCAACAATCAGTTCGTGATCAACACGGATACGGAAGCTCCGGTGGCCCAGGCGTTGACGCTGATTATCGATGAAGCCGTGAAAGCCCGGGCGTCCGATATCCACCTCCACCCCGGTGAAGATAACCTGCGGGTGCGCTATCGTATTGACGGCACGCTGCATGACATGTTCTCCCTTCCCCTCACCACCCTGACGCAGCTTATTTCCCGCATCAAGATTCTGGCCAATATGAACATCGCCGAACATCACCGCCCGCAAGACGGGCAGTTTTCCGTTAAGGCCAAGGGGCGGATGATAGATATCCGTGTCGCCATCATCGCTACCGTATACGGGGAAATGGCGGTGCTTCGTCTCCTGGACAAGTCCAGGGCCAGCCTGAATCTTTCGGAGCTGGGGTTCCTGCCGGATAGTCTGGTCATATATGAAAAGATGCTCAAAGTCCCCTACGGTGTAATTCTGGTCAGCGGCCCCACCGGCGCCGGCAAGACCACCACGCTGTATGCTTCGCTTAACTCCCTGGACCAGTCGGAACGCAATATTATCACCGTGGAAGACCCGGTGGAATACCGCTTCTCCAACATCAATCAGATACAGGTAAACCAGCGCGCCGGCGTCACTTTCGCCAGCGGCTTGAGGTCCATTCTCCGGCTTGACCCCGATGTCATATTAATCGGTGAGATTCGTGACGCGGAGACGGCCAATATCGCTATCCAGTCGGCCCTTACCGGCCACCTGGTGCTTTCCTCCATCCATGCCAATGACGCGGTGGGCGTGGTCACGCGTTTGCTCGACCTCGGTGTGGAGCCTTTCCTGGTCTCCTCCGCTTTAATCGGCGTGGTGGCCCAGCGCATGGTGCGCTGTAACTGCCCCAAGTGCTCCCGCCCGGTGAAAGCCTCCCCGGAAGAGAACGTTATTTACAGCCAGGAAATAGGGGAGGAGAAGAGCGAGTTCTACCACGGCGCCGGCTGCAAGTCCTGCGCCAACAGCGGCTACCGGGGACGGACGGGTATATTTGAAATACTCTGCACCTCCGATGCCTTCAAATCCCTCCTGGTAAAAGGGGCTAACGCCGGCGAGCTGCGAACTCAGGCTATCAAAGACGGCATGGACACGCTGCTGAAAGACGGCATGAGAAAGGTACGGAAAAACATTACCACCCCCGCGGAAGTCCTGCGCAATACCTATTCCGTGGTCTGATAAAATAACGGAGACCTGAATCAGCAAGGGAAAAACAAGAAAGACGGATGATTTATCAGTACGTAGCCTGTAGTGAATCGGGCGAAATTGTTAAAGGGAAACTGACGGCTGTCGGCGAGGAAGCCATTTCCGAGATGCTCGGCTTTGCCGGCTACCGCCTGATTAACCTGCACCCTTACATGCCTTTCTTCAGCCTGGGCAATCTGACGGCCGGGCTGTTCCCCGTTAAAACTACGGATATCATCATGCTTTTCCGTCAGCTCGCCCTGCTGATAGAGTCCGGCGTCAACATCGTTACCGCGCTGGAGCTTTTAAAAGACCAGATATCCAACCATAATCTGAAGAAAGTGGTTATGGAAGTCATCTCCGATATCCGTGCCGGCAACCAGCTCTCCGTGGCCATGAACCGCCACCCGGAGGTTTTTAATCCTCTGAGCTGCCGTACCCTGAGCATCGGCGAGCAGACCGGCGGCCTGGAAACCATGCTGCGGCAGGTGGCGGAATATATGGAGAAGGAACAGGTGACCCGCAAGGGAATCAAGGGCGCCCTGATGTATCCGGCTGTCGCCCTGTTCGTGGCGATGGCGGTGGTGATGTTGCTTATGTTCTTCGTATTACCGGCATTCGCCGGCTTTTACAGCGACCTCGGGGCGCAGCTGCCCGCTCTCACCAGGATGATGTTGAGCGCCTCGGTGATTCTCAAGCAATATTTCATGGTTATCATTCTCAGTGTTTTTATCACGGCCGCTCTGCTTATGATTTATTTCAAAACATCAGACGGCAAATATAACCTGGACCGTATCATGCTCCGTATTCCGATACTGGGCAGAGTCCGGCACCTTAACGAGCTTGCCCGCTGCTCGCGCAGCATTTCCCTGCTTTATACCGCCGGCCTGCCGCTGACGGAGATAATGCCCCTGGTAATTCAGGGCAGTACCAACCGGGTCATGGCGCAGGCGCTTTACAATGTGCAGACGGAGATGCTCAAAGGCGAAGGGCTGGCCAAGCCGATGTCCAAGAGCCCGCTTTTCCTGCCGATGATGGTGCAGATGGTCAAGGTGGGGGAAGAGACCGGCAGTCTGGACGCCTCCTTGCAGGCGGTCGCCAATAACTATGAAGCTGAAGCGCAGGACAAGACCAAGAGTTTGATCAGCATGATTCAGCCGGTGATGACCATATTTATCGGCGGGGTTGTCGGCCTTATCGCGCTTTCCATGGTATCGGCTATGTATTCGATGTACGGGCAGACATTTTAGTTAACATTATGATTAAGAAAATAAAAAGTTTAAAATTCAGCAAGCCGGGCTTGATAATACTTTCCGCCGGTATCTTCGTGGTCGTGCTGGCGGGACTGGGCATCACCCGTTCCGGGCAGGTCAAAGAGCAGGGCAAACTGGGCACAGATCTGTCTGCGTATCAAATGAGGGTGAACAACATGGATACCACCCAGTTCCAGATACAGATGGAAGAGCTTACCCAGCAGCTTGAAGACACCGAGCAGCAGCTGGCGGAAGTAAAAAACAAGCTGCGCCAGCAGATTAACAGCGTGGATGTCACCGATAAGCTGTATGAAATAGCGGCGTACTACGGCGTTGAAGTTACCGTCATGGGCACCAGCCAGATAGGCTCGGACAACTACCAGGGCGTCCCCTGCGCGGTGATTTCTCTCCGGGCCACCGCCGCGGGTGAGCTGACGGATATTATCGACTTTATCGCCGGCATGAATAACAATTTCAGCACCGGCTTTATCCAGTCCGTCCAGATAAAGGTCGCCGCGATTGAAACCGATGAGCTGAGCGAGGCCAGTATCAACTTCATCGTTTATACGTATGAGGGAAGCTAGATATGGCTAATAATTCCACATCCATTTACATTAACGATACCAGCATCCGCCTGATGGTTACCCGTGGCCGGCGCATTACCAAGCTGGCGGATATGCCGCTGGACATTGGTCTTGCTGATATCGATACTCCGGAAAAAGAGAATCAGCTGGCCGAGAAAATCTCCTTCCTCCTCAAGTCCAACAAGGTCAATGAAAAGAAAATCATTCTCGGCATTAGCGGCCTGCACTGTTTGACCCGCCCCGTCATTTTGCCTGAGCTGCCGCGGCCGATGGTGAAAGAAGCCATCACCCGGGAAGCCAGGCGGGTGCTGCCCGTGCCGCTGGAACAGCTCTATATATCCTGGCAGATAGTTTCCACCACCCAGGGAAAAATTCAGGCTTTCCTGGTGGCCATGCCCCGCCAGATAGCAGACATGGTAATGCGGGTTTTCGCTCAGGCCGGCTGTAAGCCTTACCTGATGGATATTAAACCCCTGGCCCTGGCCAGGCTGGCCAAGGAAAGCACCGCGCTTATCGTTGACGTGCAGTCCAAAGAGTTCGACATTATCATCATGCAGCAGGGCATGCCCCAGCCGATACGTACCGTCTCCTTCCCCCAGGAATCGCTGCCGACACAGGAAAAACTGGACATGGTTAAAGAAGACGTTAAGCGTACGGTCCAGTTCTTCAATTCCAATAATAATGAAAACCAGATTCAGCCGGGTACCACGATGTATGTATCCGGTGAAATGGCCGATGAAACGGATATTTATGAGTCCCTGGCCCATGACCTGGGTTTCACACCCGTATTACTCACTTCCCCCTTAAAATGCATCAAGCAGCTTGACCCCTCGCGGTATCTGGTTAACGCGGGACTGGCCCTTAAAGAGATATACAAAGAGGGCGGCGTGCTGCTTCCCAATTTCAACACCTTGCCGGAGCCGTATTTACCCAAGCAGGTGCCCATGAGCCGCCTGATGGCGATACCGGCCACCGGCATCGCTATAGGTATTATCATTCTGCTGACGGTAATGGTGCAAAACGCTGCGGCGGATATCAATACCGCCCAGAGCCAGCTCCAGAATACCCAGTTCATCCTGGAAAAAAAGCAGAGTGACAAGAAAACGATATTGCAGGCCATCACGGATACGCAGGCGCAGCTGACTGACGCGGAACAGGCTTACCAGGTGTACTCCAGCGCGCTCAAGAGCCTGAACAAGACCGGGGAATTGATGAACACGGATATCGGCGCCACCGTTGATAACATGGTCCCGGACCTGTACCTGGAGGCTGTCAACCATAACGGCGGCGAGTTAAGCATTAACGGCAAAGCGTCTACCGAGCAGGAAGTCCTGGAGTTTGTCCGGAATCTTGAAGATACCGGCAGGTTCTCGGAAATAACCATCGCTTCAATTAAACTCAGCGAGGATGAAGAAGAAACTTACGTGGATTATTCCCTTACCTGCATCCTGGAGGAGAATAGAAATTGACAGACATTGTAGCTTTATTACAGCTCGGTAAGAAAAAAAATGCCTCTGACCTTCACATGGTTGTGTCCAGCCCGCCGCTGTACCGCGTGCACGGCAGCCTGATGGCGGCGACGGATATGCCGGTGCTTTCCGCCGATGATATCGAGGAGGCTTTGAAACACGTTGCTACTGAGAAAGAGATGGCCGATTTTCATAATAACCTGGAGCTGGATTTCGGGCGCACTGTCCCGGAAGTCGGCCGGGTGCGTTTTAACGCCGCCAAGCAGCAGGATACCACCAGCGTGGTCGCCCGTCTATTGCCGGCCGCGATTCCCACCCCGGAGGACCTGGGCTTGCCCAAGGTCTGTAAAGAGCTAGTGATGCGGCCGCGCGGCCTGGTGGTTATCAGCGGCCCTACCGGCAGCGGCAAGTCCACCACGCTCGCCTCGATGATTGACTACCTGAACAGCAAGGAAAACCGCCGCGTGATAACTATCGAGGACCCTATCGAATACACCTATGTAAATAAAAAATGCACCATCACCCAGCGCGAACTGGGGCGTGACACGCTGTCTTTCGCCGAGGCTTTAAGGCACGTGCTGCGGCAGGACCCGGATGTCATACTCGTCGGTGAAATGCGTGACCTGGAAACCGCCTCGACGGCGCTGACCGTGGCGGAGACCGGCCACCTTGTCCTGACTACCGGCCATGCCCCCAGCACCGCCCAGGCCGTGGAGCGTATCGCCAACATGTTCCCTCCCCACGAGCGTTCCCTGGCCCAGACCCGTATCGCCTCGCTGCTGCTGGGCATATTCTGCCAGGCGCTGGTGCCTAAAGCCGATGGCACCGGCCGGGTGGCGGCTATCGAGGTCTTGCTGGCCAACGCCGCCGTCCGGAACCTTATCAGGGAAGGCAAGACATTCCAGCTGCCCAACACCATCCGCATGAACACCCAGCAGGGTATGGAGCTGCTTGACCAGTCGCTGGTCCGTCTCTACCGCGCCGGCAGCATCACCCAGCAACAGGTCTTTGATTTCTGTAACGACCATGATGAAATCATCCGGCTTACCGGTGAAAAACCGGAAACCAAGAAGAACAGCCCGGAGCCGGTGCTGACCACGCAGTTCAGCTAAATATCTAATAGCTAATATCTAAATCCTAAACACCCCTCTTTTCCCCCCGTTTAGAGCTTAGTGCTTAGGATTCCCCCCTTCCGCCTCTCCGAGATGCTTCGGTGGTAGCGCTCCCTCAGCATGACAGTGTGCAGTTTCCCCAGTTTAGAGCTTAGAGCTTAGGATTTTCCCCTTCCGCCTCTCCGAGATGCTTCGGTGGTAGCGCTCCCTCAGCATGACAGTGTGCAGTTTCCCCAGTTTAGAGCTTAGAGCTTAGGATTTTCCCCTTCCGCCTCTCCGAGATGCTTCGGTCGTAGCGCTCCCTCAGCATGACAGTGTGCTCTTTTCCCTACTTACCCCCCAATTTGCTATAATTTCAACAGGGGGTGCTTGCATGAAAAAGACCGGTGTATTCTACCATGATATTTGCGGCAAAGAAGCCTATTCCAGCCTGGCTATGGGCGTGGCGGACGGCTTTATGGGCATTAAGAAGGCCGGGCTGTTCTCCCGTCCCAACGTCAAGTACTATGAGTCCCGCCCGGCGCTGGAAAAAGAGATAGCCCGCATTCACACGCCAAAGTGGATTGATGAGGTCAAGCGCGGCGAGTACTGGCGCTGCTCGCTGTATTCCATCGGCGGGGTGCTGGAAGCCACGGAAAAGGTGCTTTCCGGCGAGCTGGACAATGCCTTGGCTATCGCCGGGGTGGGCGGCCATCATGCCCACCGGGACAGCGCCTGGGGCGGCTGCTATTTCAGCGTCACCGGGCTGGCTATTCCCCACGCCAGGGAAAAATCCAGGGCCCGACGCTTCGCCATCGTGGACACGGACACGCACCACGCCGACGGCGTCAGGGATATCTTTAAGGACGATGACGAGGTGCTGCACATCTGCTTCTGCCACGACTACGGCTGGGACTACGAGCCGGGCAGCCTGACGGCCAGTGCTACCAAGCTCTGCTTCGGGCACGGCTACTCGGATGAAGAGGAAATCGCTCTGGTGCGGAAGAACGTGCCGGAGAGGGTGAAGGATTTTAAACCGGACATGCTTTTCTGGATTTGCGGCATGGATACCCACCAGGACAGCTACGGCACCCGGGCGCTGACGGAAAAGGCCTATCCCCGGCTGGCGGAGATTATCAAAGATACCGCCGAGCAGGCCTGCGGGGGCAAACTGCTCGTCAAGACCTGCTGCAACGCTCCGCCCCACGCCACCTCCTACGCTTTGCCCAGAATCGTGGACTGCCTGGCGGAGCTGGATATGTACACGAAAGAGTAAACAGGGCAGGGGGAATACCGGGAAATAATTGTATTTGTTTTTTATATTTTTTGTTAATGTTCCACGTATAAGGCGTAGGTAATAATTGTTTTTTGTTATATGTTAAGCCAGCTACAAATTCCGGGGTAATTGTTTTTTAATTTATGGTAAGCGGGTATAAGGAAGAGTTAACAGTTAATAGTTAATAGTTAATAGTTAAGAGTTTACGGTTTAGAGTTGACAGTTTTTAGTATATAGGGGTTAGCGGAGAAAAGGAAGGGGATGGTGACGCGGGTTTAAATCTCCCTCTTATCCCTTTCCGATTTCATGCGGAATCTGCGACTTTACGAAAGGGAGAGGATGCGATGGATTCCCGCTTGCGCTGGACCCTGCGACAGACTCACCCTTCGACAAGCTCACCCTTCGACAGGGCTCAGGGTGAGCGGGGGTGGATAAGGCGGCGGGATGGTTGCAAGGGTTGTCATTCTGGCGCATTCACTCCGTTCAGTGTAAACTCCGGCCAGAATCCATTTATGATTACCGGGCATTCACGTATGCCAAAGATGGATTCCAGCCTGCGCTGGACCCTTCGACAGGGCTCAGGGTGAGCGGGGGTGGATAAGGCGGCGGGATGGTTGCAAGGGATTGTCATTCTGGCGCATTCACTCCGTTCAGTGTAAACTCCGGCCAGAATCCATTTATGATTACCGGGCATTCACGTATTCCAAAGATGGATTCCAGCCTGCGCTGGACCCTTCGACAGGGCTCAGGGTGAGCGGGGGTGGATAAGGCGGCGGGATGGTTGCAAGGGTTGTCATTCTGGCGCATTCACTCTGTTCAGTGTAAACTCCGGCCAGAATTCATTTATGATTACCGGGCATTCACGTATGCCAAAGATGGATTCCAGCCTGCGCTGGACCCTTCGACAGGTCCCGATTCCTGCGTCATACGGGATGGCGACAAAGTCGCTCACTCAGGGTGAGCGGGGGTGGATAAGGCGGCGGGATGGCCGCAAGGGTTGTCATTCTGGCGCATTCACTCCGTTCAGTGTAAACTCCGGCCAGAATTCATTTATGATTACCGGGCATTCACGTATTCCAAAGATGGATTCCAGCCTGCGCTGGACCCTTCGACAGGTCCCGATTCCTGCGTCATACGGGATGGCGACAAAGTCGCTCACTCAGGGTGAGCGGGACTCCCCGTAATGACAACGGAAAGCCTGCCAGCGGTATTCAGAATGATCGGCTGGCAGGCTCTTTGGCTTTTTGGCTACATTATTTCTATATTGTCATTAGTCGCCGGTGGTGGGTGTTTCGTCGCCGGTGAACCAGAGCTGGGTAACGGTGCCATCGGCGGCGATGGAGTAAGCGCCGGTAACCTTATTAACCCCACCGGCGAGATACTGCCCTACAGTGATGCCCGTACCGACGGTTACATCTACTCCGGGGGTTGTGGTATCATAGTCGCCGTTGCCGAAAGAAAAAGGAGCCTCGCCGGGAATAGTACCGACAATGGCGTCGGCCATAGCGGCGGTGACGGCGGTGACCACGTTGGCCAGCTCGGTCTCCTTGGCCTCGGCCTTGCCCTTGCCGATGAACTTGCCCACGTTAGGCACGGCCACGGCTGCCAGCACGCCGAGAATGGCTACGACCACCAGCAACTCGATAAGGGTGAAGCCTTTTTGTCCATAGCGGAACTTTTTGAGAAACTTTTTCATTCTGAGTACCTCCTGCAAGATTCGCCTTTTTTTTTATTTATTTCTCTAATTCAAGCTTAGCACAATGGATTTTTACTTCAATGACGTATTAGTCCCACGCCATGATGGGAATAAAGTCCTATCATCGGCCCGGTGGTAATTGTGGTAAGTAAAGTGACATGCAGATATAGCTTATAAAATCCTGACGGGGGACGACTATAATACTGACCCTTATTTTGATTGAGGGTTATCCCTGATTTGTAAAGAGTGACTTTCCGCAAAATTAGAGGGAGGGCTGCTGTTGACTCTTACGGCGAAACCCGTCACAATGTAACGAAAGATGAGAAACGTCATTGCGGGCGGAGCAATGACCTGTAAAATATATGATAATCCAACTGGCCATCCTCTTCACCCTGGTGGGTATCGCCACGGGCAGTTTTCTCAATGTCTGCATCGACCGCCTGCCGCGGCGCAAGTCATTGAACTTTCCGGCTTCTCACTGTGACGCCTGCCAGCACCCGCTCAAGCTGACGGATCTTATCCCTATCGCCAGTTACCTTTTTTTACGCGGGCGCTGCCGCTACTGCCGGGCCCGGTTGCCCCTAAGAATGCTAACGGTGGAAGCGGCCGGCGGGCTGCTCTTTTTCCTGGCCTACTGGCAGTACGGGTTAAGCGCCTGGTTCGGCATTACCGTTTTCTGGGGCTGCGTTTTCCTGGTAATCATGTTCATAGACTGGGAGCACCAGCTGATATTGAACCGGATTACCTATCCGGCGGCGGGCATCGCCCTGGTCATCATGGCGGTAAACTCCTTCGTGCCGGGCGCGGATTTTTTCCCGGGCCGGATATTTTACCCGGATAACGGCTTATACAGCGGCCTGGCCAGCGGCGCGGTGATACTCGTGTTTTTCCTGTTGATCGCCATCATCCGGCCGGGCGCGATGGGCATGGGTGACGTCAAACTGGTGGCGCTCATCGGGTTTGTCAGCGGTTTCCCGCTGGTGGTATTTTCCATGCTTATCGGGGTGGTTATCGGGGGCGTGGTGGCCATATACCTGCTGGCCGCCGGTAAAAAGGGCCGCAAAGACGTCATTCCCTACGGCACTTTCCTGGCCATCGGGCCTATCATAGCTTTGATCTTCGAGCGCCAGATTGTGGACTGGTATCTAAAGTTCTTTTAAGCGCCGCCGCCGCTTCTTTCAAGCTATTATTCCTCCTGCTTTCATTGACAGTACTTATGTACCGCAGTACAATAGTCCTGTATGAGGGCGATATTGAACGGCGGGCAGATTATCGGCGGCGCGGCGGGCCAGAGGGTGGCGGTAGGGCGGCGGCGCTCCAATATAGAGATTATCGCGGACATGCTGCGGGTGGGGGAAAACGGCGCGGGCAAGACGGAAATAATGTACACCGCCAACCTGAGCTACAGCCAGATACAAAAGTACCTGGATTATCTGGTGAACCAGGGATTCGTTAACCGGGTCAGCATGGACAATACCATGTTTGCTTACCAGGTGACGGAAAACGGCCTGAAACTGCTTAAAGCCATAGACGCCCTGATGCACATGCTGGATGCCGCGGAACCCCCCATGTAAAAACGGTACGCTCCTTAAAGTCATCATAGCCTGGAGATAAACGCGACTCCGGGTTTTTTTATTTTGGTCCTCGATGTTTCTTTCCACTCTCCGCCAACTATTAATGAAACTTTAAGCAAATCTTTATGTTTCGTTTATTTATTTTACGGGGATATTTATGCCTGGATGCTAGACTGATGGTAATAATGAATGTAAGCCCCCCGCCGGCGGGGAATAATAATGAGGTAGCATCCGCCCATGAAAAGAACGCTTTTACTTGATGAAGACGATTTAATCATGATCGTCAAGGAAGACGTCGTCAAGCAGATAGACGAAAACCGCGGTGAGATGAACCGCACGGAGTTCGTCAACTACCTTATTCAAGCCCAGTTGAGAGAAAAACTGGAGCAGAAAAACGGCATCTCCCGGGAAGAGTTCGAGTATTTTTCCCGCCAGATGATGGAGCTCCTCCACAATTTCCTCCAGTTCTTCGTCAGCTACGGCATGGCCATGGGCAAAGGGCAGCACAACACGGACGTCCAGGCGCTGAACCAGCAGCTGGAATCCTTACTCGGCCCCGATGAAGAAACCGAAAACCAGTAAGCCGGATTCCCCCCTCCCGCTTTCAATTATCCCCGCATTATTCCTTGTTTAGATTCACTAGAACTATGTTCTAGTACTCAATCACTTCCCAAGCCGCCCCCGATAGCATAGGCTGATTCTGTAGTGACATTTGTTAACTATGGGGCCTTTGTCTCTTTTTTTACCGCGTTACGGCCAGGGGAGTGAATTATGATAAAAGCAATTGACCTACTGCGCCAGGGTAAGCATGAAGAGCTGTGGCAGATGTGCTGCGGCTTTCTCCGCCTGGATATGGAAAGCTTCATGGATATCCAGGAAAATCTGATGCTGCAGCAGATTGAGCTGCTGAACAAAAGCCCTCTGGGCAATAAAATAATGCGGGGAGTTAAGCCCCGGACGGTGGCGGAGTTCCGGCAGCGGGTGCCGCTCACCAGCTATAAAGATTACACGCCGGAGCTGCTGGATAAAAGGGAAGACATTTTGCCGGAGAAACCACTGCTCTGGGGGCATAGCGCCGGACGCTCCGGGGAATACCCCTGCAAGTGGATACCGCTCACCGCCGATTATGCCTGGGAGCTGAGCAAGGCGCTATACGGCATCGGGATGATTTCCTGCGCCAGCTACTGGGGAGATACCTCCCACATACCGGAGACCATCAAAGTCCTATATTCCGTGGCCCGCAAGCCCTATATCTCCGGCGTTTTCGCCGATATGCTCACCAAACAATCGCCCATAAAATATATGCCGCCCCTGGAAGAGACGGATACGCTTTCCTTCGAGGAAAGAATACAGAAAGGCTTCGCCTGCGCCATGGCGGACGGGCTGGACTATTTCTTCGGGCTTTCCCTGGTACTGGAGAAAGTGGGAGAAAAGATACGCAACGGCTCCGGCAAGATAGATATACGCCCGTACCTGGGCAGCCCCAAAGCCATGTTCAGGCTGGCCAGGGGCAAGGCCAAAAGCATGCTGGCCGGCCGCCCCATGCTGCCTAAAGACCTGTGGACGATAAGAGGCATTATCGGCAGCGGCATAGACAGCTCGGTTTACAAGAATAAAATAAAGCAGCTCTGGGGGAGAAGCCCCCTGGACCTGTATTCCTGCACCGAGGGCGGGGTTATCGCCGTCCAGGCCTGGGACTATAAAAATATGACCTTTATTCCTAACCTCAATTTCCTGGAGTTCATACCGGAAGACGAGCAGCTGAAGCTGCAAATGGATCGCACCTATATCCCGAAGACGCTGCTGCTTAATGAAGTGAAAGCCGGCGAAGCTTACGAGATAATCATCACCAGTTTCCACGGCGGGGCCATGGTGAGGTACCGGCTGGGGGACATGGTCAGGATTGAGTCTTTACATAATAATGAGCTGGGCATTGCCACGCCGCAGATGTCCTTCGAAAGAAGGGTAACCGATATTATCGATTTCAATGTTATCCGTTTCACGGAAAAATCCATCTGGCAGGCCCTGGAAAAGTCCGGCATCCAGTATGAGGACTGGTTCGCTTACAAAATCCCGGGAGAGCAGTCGCTCAACCTGTACATCGAGCTTAAGAACGGTTCCCGGATAAAGGAAAATGAGCTGACCGCTACCATATATAACAGCCTCACCCAGGGTGAAGATGATTTTACCTCCTCCGCCACCCATGAAGACCTCATGGACATGGTTGGTTTTGAAATCAACGTCAATGTATTGCCGGAGGGCACTTTCGCGGAGTACACCGCCAAAAGACAGGCGGAGGGCGCTGACCTGGCCCACCTAAAGCCGCCCCACATCAACCCCCCGGATAAAGTGCTGGCCATGCTGGCGCCGGCAGCGGAAGAGACCATTATCGTGACTAAAACAGGGGTAAGAACGTCGGAAAAAAAGGGCGAGGAAACGGTGCCGGTAGCCTAGTACTTTAGTGCCCCTTACATTGGTGTTCCTACTTTAGTGACCCCTTGACAGTATGCACATTTGGGCTGATAATTCCCATATATGAACGCATATGCATTGGCGCCGCTAATAACAGCCTTCGCGTATATACCCCTTCTTTTCACTACCGCCGGTACGCGTCCCTGGACCAGGAGACACGCCTATTTTTTAATCTTCCTCATCAGTGCCATGGTGTGGAACCTCCTGACCTATTTTTTCCGCGGTGATATCTTCCCCGGCGCCAATCTAGTAATCTGGAAAGCCACCGTAATGTTCTTCGTCATCATGTCAGTGCAGTTCCATCTGTTCACTTCCTCTTTCTTTAACAAGCAGTACCGGCGCTGGCTGATATTTGCTTACGGTTCTCTTTTACTGATTATAGCGCTTACCGCTTCCGGTGTGATTCTGGACGGCGTTACCACTGAAGGCGAAAAAGTATATCCGCAATACGGCATAGGCGTTGTTTTTATTGCCGTGCCTTTAATGGTGCTGGTGATACGGAACCTTTATGTGTTTATCAAAATGTTAAAATCGCTGGATAACCCGGTTCTACACAATCAGGCCTTGACGCTGATAATCAGCATATCGGTATTAGCCTTTTTTACCCTCGTCCATCTATTGCCTTACGGCAAAGAATACCCCATCAGCAACTTCGGGAACTTCATCGTCGCTTTTTTATTGAGCTACGCGGTACTCCGTCACCAGTTGATGGATATCCGGATAGTGATACGCCGGGGCACCGCCTGGCTGTGCCTCTCCATTTTTGGTATAACCCTTTACTGGTTAATGCTGATCGGCCTCCACAGTATTTTCAAATTCGACCTTGATATCGTCGCTTCAGTGGTAGCCTCGGTACTGGGCTTTGCCATTTCCATCCTGATTTATAAGGTAAGAGGCCGTATTTTCAGGATATTGAGCCGGGCTTTCCAGGGCTCCGCTTATGACTACCACCAGAGACTGAACGAGTTTACCAACAAAATACACAATGTCTTCAGCCTCAAGGAGCAGGGCGGCGAGCTGCTGATACTGATATTAAAAGCCCTCAACCTTAAGGAGGCGTGTCTGCTCTTCCCTGATTCCGGGAATGACTATTACCAGTGTCAGTTCTCCGAGCCCAAGGAGGAGAACAATCAGCTGGCCGACTTTAAATTGCGGTCGAACAATCCCATCGTCAAATACCTGGAGAGAGAACAAAAAACGCTGCAGAGGGAAAACCTGGACATTCTGCCGGCCTTTTTGAGTTTATGGCCCCAGGAAAGAGAAGAAATTGAAGTTAGAAATATCTCCATGTTCATACCGCTCATCAGCCGCGACCGCCTGGTATCCGTTCTGGTGCTGGGGGGGAAACGCAACGGACGGTATTCCCTGGAAGACATCAATATCGTCGAGAACGCCACCAGCCGCGTGGCGGTCAGCATCGAGAAGGAATACCTGAGAGAGCAACTCAGAGAACGTGAAGAAGAGCTTTCGGTTATCAACAATTCCAGCGCCATCTTGTCCTCGAGCCTGGATATACAGCAAATATTCGGCAGCTTTACCGGCGAGCTCAAGAAAGTGGTGGAGGTGGACTGGGCTACCATCGTGCTTATTGAAGACGAAAATCTCCTGTGCATGGCGCTGACCTCGCCGGAAAATTCAGCCTACCAGATAGGTGAAAGAGTCCCGATGGAGGGGACCGGCACGGGCTGGGTGGTCACCCAGAAGAAAACGTTTATCGAGCCTGACCTCGCCAAAGAAAGGTGTTTCAATACCAGCGAGCATTTTTACGCCCAGGGCTTGCGGAATACGGCGTACCTGCCGCTGATAGCCAAGGGTGTGGTTATCGGCAGTTTCATCGTGGCCAGCAAGACGCCCAACTGCTACACCCAGCGTCATATCAAATTGCTGGAGCAGCTCGCGGCGCAGATGGCCATGCCGCTGGAAAACTCGCAGCTCTATGTTAAAGCAGAAAAGAAAGCGCGTATCGATGAGCTGACCGGCCTGTACAACCGACGCTCGCTGGATGAAATGATTGACAGTGAAATCAGCCGTCACTCGCGCTACGGCGGTTCTTTCTCGCTGGCTATTCTGGACCTGGACTCTTTTAAGACCTTCAATGATACCTACGGCCACCTGGCTGGTGACGGTTTATTGCAGGAAGTAGGCCGCAACATCAAGTCCGCCATCAGGACGTCGGACTACGCTTTCCGCTACGGAGGCGATGAATTCGCCGTCCTGCTCCCGCAAACTACCATCGAAGCCGCCATGCAGGTGGTGGAAAGGGTGCGCAAGCAAATCGCCTCCGGGACTAACTCGGATAAAATCCCCGTTTCCGCCAGTATCGGCCTGGCCAACTGGCCGGATGATGGCATCAGCCACACGGATATCATCGCCTCGGCAGATGTAACGCTTTACCGGGCGAAACGCAACGGCGGCAACCTGTGCCTGTACGCCTCCGGTCCGCCGGATGGGGTGGAAGTAGAAAATAAACCCGAAGATACTGAAGACAGTTTTTGCAGCAAGTTCTCCGGCATTGTGCGGGCCTTCTCTGATTTAGTTGATTCCAGGAGTTACTATACCCTCAGCCATTCCAAGAAGGTGAAGGATTACGCGGTGGCTCTGGGCAAGGAACTGAACCTGGACATTAATGAAATGAAAGTAATTGAGTACTGCGCTTTCCTGCATGACATTGGCAAAGTAGCACTGGATAGCGAGTTGCTGAATAAGCTGAAAGAACTTACGCCGGCGGAATATCAGTTGATGATGCGCCATCCGCAGGTCGGCGCTGATATGGTAAAGAATATCCCGCCGCTGGTACCCTGCATCGGTGCTATTCTGCATCACCACGAATGGTATGACGGCAGTGGCTACCCGGACGGGCTGAAAGGCGATGAGATACCGATGGAAGCACGCCTGCTGACTATCGCCGATGCCTTTGCTACCATGACCTCGGAAAGGTCATATTCTGAGGTGAAAACGCATGAAATCGCCTTACAGGAAATACAGCGCAAATCCGGCACCCAGTTCGACCCGAAAATGGCCGAGCATTTCGTGGCTATCTTTGAAAGGCAGATAAAGATAGCAAAAAAACAGACGAGGAAGTAAAATGGTTTAGATAGACCAAATCGGATCGAGGAAAAAATCATGAACAACAATATTAGCAAAATACAAATATTTATTATCAGCCAGCAATCGCTGTTTTTAAAAGCCCTGGAGAACATTTTTTTGGAGACCGACGATATTGTGGTGCTGGGGACTACCGGCGTTAATAATGATGTGCTCAAAGCTATTGATAATCTGCCGCCGGACGTGGCGCTGCTGGACCTGGACGGGCCGTCCGAGGCCGGGCTGGATCTGGCGCGCCGTATCAAGCAGCGCTCGCCGAATATCGGCGTCGTCATCCTGACCTCCAACCCGGATGATAACCAGCTTTTCCTGGCGCTTAAAGCGCAAGCGGTGGCCTATCTCAATAAAGAAGTCACCGAGCAGCAACTCGTCGAGACTGTCCGGCGCGTTGCCCGGGGAGAGCACCCCATTAACGAAAGCCTGACCAACCGCCCCAAGCTGGCGGAACATGTATTGCAGCAGTTCCAGGAGCTTACCTCCAAGACGGAGGCGGAAGCCTATATTTCGCCCCTCACCCCCCGCGAAATAGAGATACTGGAATACATCGCCCAGGGCTATTTGAACAAACAGATAGCCGCGGAGCTGGGTATCAGCGAGCAGACGATTAAGAACCACGTCACCTCCATCTTGAGAAAGCTTAACGCCAATGCTCGCACTGAGGCGGTGGTGGTGGCTATCAGGCAAGGGCTGATTAAGATATCCTGAAAATAATCCGCAAGACCTGGTTAATGCTTTGACGTTTTAAAGCGACCGGTAATATGGCATAATAGACACGTGTCCGGTACCGGCTTTCTTTCCATCGTCATCATCGCTCTGGGCCTTTCCGCCGACTGCTTTGCCGTTGCGCTGAGCGCCAGCATCGGAAAGAAAGAGCTGCCGCTGTGGCAGGGTCTCAGGGTAGCTCTCTCCTTCGGCATCTTTCAGGCCGCCATGACGGTCATCGGGTGGCTGGCGGGACGCACCGTCATCGACTTTATTTCCAGTTACGACCACTGGCTGGCCTTCGGTCTGCTTTTATTCGTGGGCGGGCGCATGATATGGGAATCGTTCCATGAAAAAGCCGGTAAAGAATCCCGCACGGATATTACCCGCTGGCTCTTGCTGCTGACGCTTTCCATCGCCACCAGCCTGGACGCGCTGGCGGTGGGGCTAAGCTTCGCTTTCCTGGAAGTAAACCTTACCCTGGCCAGCGTCACCATCGGTCTGGTTGCCCTCATTATTACGTTGCTGGGCTTCCTGGCGGGGAAAAAGCTGGGGGCGCTTATCGGTAAAAGGGCGGAGATTATCGGCGGCATTATCCTCATCGGCATCGGCATACGCATCTTGCTGGAACACCTGCTGTAAAGCTAAACTCAATATCGACACTGTCTTCAAGTAGTTATTTCTGCCTGAAACCCTGAATTTTTGTTGACAATCCTACGTTATGTGACTATAATTGAACGAAAATTCACGTACCAATTCCAAGAATATCAAAAGCTGTTGATATTACCTAAAACACCCGAATCGCCCGATATGCCTGTTTCGTAGGAAAACCCCCGGCGCATTAACAGCCGGATGAAGATATGCGAGGAGGGAAAATGAGAAAGAGGCTGAGTTCTTTCGGGGTTACTTTACTTCTCCTGTCACTGGTTCTGGTTACGGTCGGCTGCGGGGTGGCCCAGGCAACCTTCACTGCCAGTGTCGATAGCGGCACGGCCCTGCTGAAGGTCGAGTTCACCAACGGTACCAAGACCGGTATGTTCAGCAAGGTTGATAAATACAACTGGGACTTCGGCGATGGCGACTCCGCAACTACCACCAAGGCGGAGGAAACCGTTACCCACGAATATACAAAAGCCGGCACCTATACGGTTACGCTGACGGCCATGAAGGGCGATAAAGACCCCAAGACCAGCGTCATGACTTTATCCATCAGCGTTACTCACGGGCCGCTGGACCATGTACAGATTACCCCGGCCACGGTGCAGTTGGATATCGGCGATAGTCAGAAATTTACCACCGCGGTGGAAGACGCTTACGGCAATCCTATCGCGGAAGCCAGCCTGACCTGGAATGCCGCGGCGGGCACTATCTCCGCGGACGGTAGTTTTGAAGCCGGCACCCGGGCCGGTACTTTTAATTCGGACGTAGAAGTTAACGCTGGGTATAATAACAAGACGGTCAGCGGTGTTGCCACGGTGACTATCAATCCTGACCCGCTGGACGCGGTAACCATTTCACCCATTTCCTTGCCGGCCGGTGAAACCCAGCGCATTGAAGCGGTAGCGGTGGATAAATACGGCAACGTTCTGGATAATGTGGAAATATCCTGGAATGTCGCTGATGCAGAAGCGGGTTCCATCGTATCCGGCACCAGCCTGAAAGCCGGGGAAATAACCGGTGAGTATGAAAACGCTGTAGAGGTAGAGGTAACCCAGGGCAATATCACCCGCACCGCCGCCACCGGGGTTATCGTTACGGCGGGGGCTTTAGACGAAATATATATTGCCCCGGACCCCGCCGATATAGGCATAGGCATGACGCAGCAGTTCGTGGCGGTGGGGGCCGACCGTTACGGTAACCGCATTTCCGGCCTGGATGTGGATTGGAGTGTAATTAACGGCGGCGGCGCGATAGATAGCAGCGGCCTTTTTACCGCGGGCACCCTGCCGGGTATGTACACGGATACCATTAAAGCCGAAGCTGCTTTGTCCGGCGTCACCCGCTCGGCGAAGGTGGACGTAACCGTGGAGCCGGACCGCATCGCTTATATGTCTGACGCCGGTAATGATGATGGAGTCTTTGACATATATATCATGGACATCAGCGGGAATAACCAGAAAAGAATCACCACATCTCACGTTGATTCAAGCTATCCCGGCGTATCACCCGGAGGGAGTCTTATTGCCTACGCCGATGAATCAGGTGGCATCAACGTTATCAATGATGACGGGAAATGGGCTTTCCCGCTGACATCTGGACAAGAGGCATATGAACCCGCCTGGTCGCCGGATGGCACAAAAATTGCTTATACCGTGTTTGAAAATGTGCTGGGAGGATATGATCAACCGGATATATATGTAATGGATGTAGACGGCAGTAATGTTACCAAATTGACGGACCATATAGATTGGGACATCTCTCCCAGTTGGTCGCCGGACGGCACTATGATAGCTTTCGAATCATACCGTGACGGCAATTGGGAGATTTACGTCGAAAATATCAATGGTACCGGGTTACGGCGTATAACTAACAACAATGTTTTTGATGCTAATGCACGCTGGTCTCCCGATGGACAGAAAATCATCTACCAATCAATAGTAAATAATCAGTGGGAGCTGTTTACCGTAAATATTGACGGGACCCAGGTCACACAGGTAACGTACGTCAACTACAGCTGTTGCTACCCTTATTGGTCACCGGATGGGAGCAAAATAGTTTTCCACTCCTGGCAGGATGACAATCAATCGGAAATTTCCATCGCCAACGCTGATGGCAGCAACATCACTCAACTTACCCATAATCAAGCCTTGGATTATGCCCCTGTATATATGCCCCGCAAGGCGGGGGTGGCGGTCTCTGAATTATCCATCAGCATCCCGCTTACCGCCGATTATCAGCCGATGACGGCCCAGAAAATAACGGCGCTGGTGGGGGACGCGGTGGTAAGAATAGAGACCAACCTGGGCTCCGGTTCCGGCTTTCTCATCAGCCCCAACGGCCTGCTGCTGACCAGTAACCACGTGGTTAGCAATGCCCAGACCATCAGCGTGTACCTGCAAGACGGCACTAAATACAACGGGACGGTCATCGGCCGGGACCTGATGCGTGACCTGGCTTTGCTGAAAATATCGGCCTCCGGGCTGGCTTACCTGGAGATAAGTGATTTCAGCGGCGCCAGCCTGGGACAGCAGGTGGTCGTGCTTGGCTATCCTTTGTTCAGTACCAAACTGACCGTTACCAGCGGCATCGTTTCGTCAATGGATTTTGACGGCGGGCGCAACATCACCTGGGTGCAGACTGACTCCGCGGTAAACCCGGGCAATAGCGGCGGGCCGATGCTCGATATGCGCGGTCGGGTGGTCGGTATAGTAACCGCCAAAATGTATGGGATCGGTATTGAAGGCATAGGGTTTACCATTTCCGTAAACACCATCAACACCTATATCCCCAGGCTGCAAGCGGGGGAAACTATCTTATATTAGTACTTTTTACAGTATATGGAATGAAGCCGGGCGGCTTTAACCGGGCCGCACGGCAGTCTCTTTGCTCCCGGTATCGCCTATGCTAGAATTAGGCTGTATGACAGGCGAGGTATTAACTTGGTCAGCGGTCTGATTCAGGAGCAGCTCAAGCGTTTGCCCCACCGCCCCGGCGTTTACCTCATGCGGGACGCCGCCCGGAATATTATCTATGTGGGCAAAGCTATCAACCTGCATCACCGCGTGCGTTCTTATTTCCAGTCCAACCGCAATCATACCCCCAAGATTCAAAGCATGGTAGCACAGATTGCCGATATTGATTTTTACATCGCCAGCTCGGAGAAGGAAGCTCTGATCATGGAGCTTAACTTCATCAAGCAGTACCGGCCGCGCTATAACGTGATGCTCAAGGATGATAAGACCTTCCCTTACCTCAAGATAGATACCCGCGAAAGCTTCCCCCGCGTCTATGTCACCCGCCGCTATGAGAATGACGGGGGGCGTTACTTCGGGCCATTTTCCAATTCCGGCTCGGTCAAAAACACGCTGCGCATCCTCAAGAGAATCTTCCCCCTGCGCTTTTGCGCCAAAGACCTCACCGGCAAAGTATCCCGGCCGTGCCTGGAATACCACCTGGGGCATTGCCTGGCGCCCTGTACCGGCAGCGTTACCCCGGAGGAGTACGGCCAGGTCATCAAAGAGGTTACCCTCTTTCTGGAGGGCAAACGGGACAACGTCATCCGCGTGCTCAAGGAAAAAATGGGACTTTATGCCGATAACATGGATTATGAAAGGGCCGCCCGCATCCGCGACCAGATACAGGCGATGCAGGAGGTAATCGAAGGGGAAAAAGTGGCCGCCGTTATCCGCGGCGAGGAGGACGTCATCGCTTTCGTCCAGGACGGCGACCACGCATACGTGCAGGTGCTGTTCGTGCGGGACAACAAGCTGACCGGGCGGGAAAGCTTTATGATGCAGGGCGCGCGGCAGGAAGAGCCGCAGCAAATCATGACCGGCTTTATCCAGCAGTTTTATTCGTCCAGCCCGCAGATTCCGCCACTGCTGCTGCTCCAGTACGGCGTGGAGGACGGGGAGGTCATCGAGGAATGGCTGAAGGGAAAAAGGGGCGGGGCGGTGCATATCGAAACGCCGCGCCGCGGCCTGAAAAAACAGCTGGTAGATATCGCCGCGGAGAACGCCCGGCAGGGACTGGAACAGCTCAAACTGAAAGAAATCACCGCCGGGAAGTCCCAGGATGCGGCGCTGGCGGAAATAGCGCGCGAACTAAAGCTGAGCGGCCCGCCGCAGCGCCTGGAAGCCTATGATATTTCCAATATCCAGGGTGCTTCCGCCGTGGGCAGCATGGTCGTTTTCGAGAAAGGCAAACCGAAGCCGGCGCATTACCGGCGCTTTAAGATAAAAACGGTGGAGGGCGCGAACGACTATGCTATGCTCCAGGAAGTGCTCCGGCGGCGCTTTAAACACATCGTTAGCGGTACGGCAGAGGATACCTGGGCTATCCGGCCCGACCTCGTCCTGATAGACGGGGGCAAGGGGCAGCTTAACGCCGCCCTGGCGGCTATGTCCGAGACCGGCACGACCGTTCCCGTCATCGGCCTGGCCAAGGAGCATGAAGAGATATTCCTGCCCCGCCGCAAGCTGCCGGTGGTATTGTCCAAATCATCGCCCGGCTTGCAGCTTTTACAGCGGCTCCGTGACGAGGCGCACCGCTTCGCCATAACCTATCATACCAGCCTGCACCGGAAGAAAACGTTTACATCGGTGCTGGACGGCATCCCCGGCGTGGGTCCCCGGCGCAAGAGCGCTTTGCTGCGCCGGTTCGGCACTATCCAGGCCATCCGTGAGGCCTCGGTGGAGGAAATCGTGGCCGCCGCCGGCATGACCCGCGTCCAGGCGGAGAAGGTCAAGGAACATCTTTAGCTAAAACGGCCAAATGTAATAAGGAGTGTACCCGTAGATGAAAACCGCCGTGCAAATAGACTTCGATGGCACCGTCACCGAGGATGATGTTAGCTTTTACCTGCTGGATACCTACGCGGACGGCAGCTGGCGCCAGTACCTGGATGAATACAGCCACGGTGATATCTCCGTGGGCGCTTTCAATAAAGTCGTCTTCGGTATGATCAAGGAAGACGAAAAAACTTTAACGGATTTTGTGCTCGATAGCCCCCGGGTTATAGTCCGACCCGGCTTTAAGGAGCTTATAGATTATTGCGCGGGAAAGAAATACCGAACTATCATCGTCAGCAACGGCCTGAACTTTTACATCGAGGCTATTTTACAGAAGCTCGGCGTTTCCGGACTGGAAATACACGCCGCGGAAAATATTTTTGCTCCGGACGGCATGAAGGTCAGGTATTTAGGCCCGGACGGGAAAGAGGTGGAAGCCGGCTTTAAGGAAGTCTATACGGAGAGACTGGTTAAAGAAGGCTATCAGGTGGTCTATATCGGCAACGGCACCTCGGACATCTACCCGTGCCGTAAAGCCGCGCACGTCTTTGCCACCGCCGACCTTTTGGAAAAGTGCCGGGCGGAATATCTGAAATACTATCCTTTCAATGATTTCTACGAGGTTATCAGGGGACTGAAAAGTCTTGGACTATAGCGACACGATGACCATCCCGATGCAAATCGGAGTCCGGTGAGATGACGTAAGCTGACCTTGACGTAAATAGCGCAGGCAGGGTTCGACTGGATGCCGGTTTTCTCTTGTATGGTATAAAATCACTTGTAACTAATCTTGTTTCAGCGTAATCCCGATGGGGCAGTGGTCGGACCCCATTACCCCCGGCAGGATGAAAGCGTTAGTTAGTGATGGCAGCAGGTTCTCGCTGACAAAAAAGTAGTCGATTCTCCAGCCCACGTTCCGCGCCCGCGCCCCGGATTTCATGTCCCACCAGGTGTACTGCTGCGGCTCTTTATGGAACTGCCGGAAGGTATCCACGTACCCGTGACTGACGAAGGTATCTATCCAGGCCCGCTCTTCCGGCAGGAACCCGGAAACCCTGGCGTTTTCTTTGGGGCGCGCCAGGTCTATTTCTTTATGCGCCGTATTCACGTCACCGCAGATGACCAGCTTTTTTCCGGACGCTTTCAGGGTGTCGGCGCAGGCCAGGAACTTGTCATAAAATGTCATCTTGTAGCCAAGGCGTTCCGGCCCCTGCTTGCCGTTGGGAAAATAGACGTTAAACAGGGTGAAGGCCGGATATTCCGCTATGATCACGCGCCCCTCCATATCCACCCCCCCGTTAAAGTCGTACTTCACACTAAGCGGTTCTTCCCTGGAATAAAGCGCCACGCCGCTGTAGCCCTTCCGCTCCGGGTAGGCCCAGTAGGCGTGGTAGCCCGGCGGTTCGGTAAGGTCGGCGTCCAGCTGGTCCGGCCGGGCTTTGGTCTCCTGGAGGCAGAGCATGTCCGGTGATTCTTTCCCGAGGAACTCACCGAATATCCCCTTGTTTTTCACCGCCCTTATGCCGTTGACGTTCCAGGAAAGCAGCTTTAGTTCTGGTATCATCGGTTCTCCGTTTGCGGGCAAGACATATTATAGATACTATTCAACAGTTACGTGGCTGAGTTCATACTTACCAGGTTTTTTAAAACCGGAATGTTGGTTTCTGTCAGTAATATTTCACAATCGGTTATGGAGTTTTCATCTTCCTGGCGGGTTATCCACCGGAATCTCAAAGGCCAGCGTATCTCTTTATCCCAGAAAACAAGATTGGTGTTTATTCCTTTGGAATACTCCTGGACAATACATTTACGGACTTCATCGCCGATACGTACTACGCCCTCGTATTCAGCCGTTCGTGTAATTTGTTTGGAACTGATAACCAGTTCGCCTATAGGAAACCATACATCATCATTTTCTTCGGAGCGCTCAGTCGGTTTCCCTAAAAAATTCCCCTTGATAATATCGGTCTTTAAAGCCGCTTTCCATTTATTATTCTCCTGGTCTATCGCTGTAACATCGATACGGCACTTAACTGCGCCCAGGCGTGAATTGGCGCCGCTGTATAAAGCGTAAGCGCCGACAAACAACCAGGGAAGCTTTTTGAAATCTTCGGGTTCGATACTGATTGCCGGCGTGACCGTATCCAGGCGTTCTCCGCAAAACCTGCATTTTATTGCTTCCGACCTGATTTCTTCTGCGCAATACGGGCATTTTTTCAAATCAGTCATTTTTCACTCCTTCCATTGTTAATAAATAAGCAATCGAGGAAAGTGATTTTGGTAAATGACTATCATATCCTTAACTATATAAAAAGTCAAATCAAGAGCAATGTTTGATATTGAACGTGTTTTTTTATTATACTTTTAATAGGGCAATAATTGCCACCGGCTGTTTTTCTTTTCTCCCCAAATCATCCCGGCGTATATTTGTCTTATCAGAAAGGTGTTTATCTTGGAAAAAGTCTTTACCAATCTCACCAACGGCGGCCCGGTGCTGGTGCACGTTAAGGACGACAAAATCGTTCGCATCAGCCCTCTGGTTTTAAAAGACAGTGATGCCGCGTCCTGGACCATCGTTGCTTCCGGCCGTAGCTTTTCCCCGCTGCGCAAGGCCTGCGTTTCGCCCTTTACCTCGGTGGAAAAAGCCCGTATCTACTCTGATATCCGCCTCAAATACCCGCTCATCCGGGAAGACTTCGATCCCCAGGGACAGCGCCACCCGGAAAACCGCGGCAAGTCCGGCTATAAACGCATCAGCTGGGACAAAGCGCTGGACATCGTGGCCGGTGAAATGAAGAGAATCCGTGCCGCCTATGGCCCGGAAGCGGTCATGTCCCGCGCCTCCTCCCACCATAACTGGGGAAATGTGGGCTACCGCACCTCCACCTGGGCGCGTTTTTTCAATATGATCGGCTTTACCGATGTGCTGGACAACCCGGATAGCTGGGAAGGCTGGCACTGGGGCGCCACCCATACCTACGGATTTTACTGGCGGCTGGGCATGCCGGAGCAGTATGATCTGCTCGAGGACGCTTTAAAGAACACCGACCTGGTGATTCACTGGGGCAATGACCCGGATTCCACCCGCGGCATCTACGGCGGGCAGGAGTCGGTGATGTGGCGCTACTGGCTGCGGCAGCTTGGCAAGAAGCAGATTTTCATCGACCCCTTTTGCAACTATACCGCCACCATTATCGGCGATAAATGGATCGCGCCCCGCCCCGGCACGGATGCCGCCATGGCGGAGGCTATCGCCCATGTCTGGCTGACGGAAGGCACCTTTGATAAAGAGTACCTGGATTCCCACACCCTCGGTTTCGAGGAGTTTAAAGCTCACATACTCGGTGACGCCCGCACGCCGGAATGGGCGGCGGAGATTTGCGATGTCCCCGCCCATGTTATTAAAGGACTGGCCCGCGAATGGGCTAAAAGCCGCACCATGCTGGCCGGCGGCTCCCGCGGCGGCGAGTCCGGCATCTGCCGCCAGGCTTACGGCACGGAGTGGCCGCGCCTGATGGTGCTGCTCCAGGCCATGCAGGGGTTGGGCAAACCCGGCGTGAATATCTGGGGCACCACTATGGGCCCCCCTTATCCCGCCGACTTTAATTTCCCCGGCTACAGCACCTTCGGGCCTAATTTCCTGAACGGCTTCGCCAAAAAACAGGCGGTCAACCCGGTCAAGCAGCGCGTTTACCGCCTGCTCATGCCGGAGGCTATTCTGAATCCCCCTATAAAATGGCTGGGGGAGACCTTCTGCGGGCAGTCCCTGGAGCAGCAGTTCATCCCCTTTACCTACCCCGCCCCCGGCTATAACGAGGTCAGGATGTTCTACCGCTACGGCGGCTCTTACCTGGGCACCATGACGGATACCAACCGCTACGTGAAAATGTACCAGAGCCCCAAGCTGGAGTTCGTGGTCAACCAGGACTGCTGGTGGTGCACGGAGACCAATATGGCGGACATTATCCTGCCGGCCTGCACCAACTTCGAGCGGCCGGACATCGGCGAGTGGGCCAATACCGGCGGCTACACGCACCACGGCTCCAATGCCTGCAACCACCGCATCGTCGTCTATCAGCAAAAGTGCATCGAGCCGCTTTTCGAGTCCAAGTCCGACTACCAGATATTCGTCGAGCTGGCGGAAAGACTCGGCGTCAGGGACGACTTTACCGAGGGCAATACGGAAGAAGACTGGGTGGAGAAAGTCTACAATTATTCCGACCTTAAAAAATACATCTCCTTCGAAGATTTTAAAAAGAAGGGCTACTTCGTCGTGCCCCTGCCGGAAAGCTATAAAGCTACGCCCGGCCTGCGCTGGTTTTACGAGGGACGTGAATGCGATACCCCGGACCAATTTAACCCCAAGCGCAATACCCCCAAAGGCAAAGAGATGGGGACGTACAGCGGCAAAATAGAGTTCGTCTCGCAAAGCCTGACCAAGCACCTGCCGGATGATGAAGAGCGGCCGCCTTTGCCCCGCTATATCCCCAGCTGGGAAGGCTATAACTCGGCGGAGGTGGAGAAATTCCCCCTCCAGCTTATCACCCCCCACCCCAGGTACACCTTCCACACGCACCACGATGCGAATGCGACGTGGCTGGGGGAGATACCCGGCCATCGAGTCCTGAAAGACGGCTACTACTGGCACCCGGCCCGTCTCAACACGGCGGACGCCGCGGCGCGGGGCATCAAGACCGGGGACATCGTCAAGCTGTTCAACGACCGCGCTGCCGTGCTCTGCATCGCCGAGGTTACGGAGCGCATGCGGCCGGGGGTGGCGCATTCCTACTACGGCTCCGCTAAATACGACCCCCTGGAGCCGGGTAAGGCCGGCAGCATCGATAGGGGAGGCTGCGTGGCACTGCTCACACCTTCCCGCATGTTGTCTAAAAACGCGCCGGGCATGGCGCCCAACTCCTGCCTGATTGAAATTGAAAAGTGGGAGGCATAAACTATAGTTATCTCTCCCCTCCGCGGCAGAGAGTTAGCGTGGGGGGGATATTCTCCGTTCATTATCCCGGGGTAATGCGTCACCCTTTGAAAAAGGCCCGTCCTGAGCGCAGCCTGAAAAAAATCAAAAGGTTATTTGTTCACTCATTCAAACAGGAAGAAAGAGGGGAAAAGATGAAAACAATCATGGAAATCATCAAGGCCAGGAAAAGCATCCGCGCTTACCAGGACAAAGCATTATCCAAAGACACCGTCGCTGCAATTCTGGAGGCCGCCAAACACGCCCCCTCGGCGCGCAACCTCCAGCCGCTGGAATACAAAGTAATCACCGATAAGGCTTTAATAGGGAAACTTTCGGACGGCATCGCCGCCGCCATGCAAAGTGAGGGTATGCCTTTAAAGGGCCCGCCCGGCGCCCGCCCCGGCTTTTTCTATAGCGCCCCGCTCCTCATTATCCTCACCGCCCCTAAAGATAATCCCTTCGCGGTCTCGGACGCCGCGCTGGCGGTGCAGAACATCATGCTCTATGCCGTGTCCATAGACCTGGGTTCCTGCTTTATCGGCATGGCCCGGCTGATTGAGAAGGACAAGAAACTGATGGAGATGCTGCATATCCTGTCCACCCACACCATCGTAGCGGCAGTCATCTGCGGACACCCGGCGGAAGACCCGGCGCCCAAAGAAAAGAAACTGGCCGCCGAGTTCTTCGCCTAGCCGTTAACCGCAACCATCCCGGTGCAAACCGGTATCCAGGTGCTCCGCCTTGTCTTTATCTATGGGTAGGGCAGGGGAGAAGCTTGATGAGTTCTTCCCTCTCCCCAACTATTAACTGTCGACTGTATACTGTCAAACTCTCCCTTTCCCAACTTAACATAAAACATTAAACAACTATTTACCTACAACTCATACGTGGAGAAACAGAGAATATTAAAAAAACAATTGGTGGAAAATGGGGCGGGGGGAAATGGAGCGGAAGACGGGATTCGAACCCGCGACTTCCTCCTTGGCAAGGAGGCATTCTACCACTGAACTACTTCCGCTTAATACGGTTTACGCATTGAATTTTACACGAAAATGGATGGTAAAAGCAAGCTTTATGCCGGACGTAAGCTATATCTTGCTCTGCGCCTGGCTGCCGATGCGCCGCACCGTGGTCCACTTGAGGTTGCGGTGGAAAAGCACATCGAACAGGCTCTTGATTATCACGAAGTCGCATAGCTGTTTGTAGCCGATGACAAAGAACACCGCGTACGGCGTCAGCTTCTGGTCTTCCTCGTCCAGGCTGATGGCCAGTGCCGAAAGCATCAATTGCAGCAGGAAGAAAAACAACAGGGTAAATAGCAGCATCAGGCCGTGCCCGCTGAGCAAAACGGTAACCGCGGCAGCCAGTGAAGCCAGCCCGGCCAGCGGCAGGAAAGTCATGGACACCACCATGTAGGGGAAAGACAGCTTTTGCAGGAAGCCGTACCGGGTATTGAAAGCGGCGTCATGGTGCTTCCAGAGTGCCTGGAAATTGCCGCGGTACCATCTTAGCCGCTGTTTGACGAACTCCCCTATGGTCTGCGGGGCTTCCGTGTAAGAGATAGCGGCGGAACTGGCCTGTACCACCTTGCCCGTCTTAAGGGCTTTCATGGTGATGTCGAAGTCTTCCACCAGGGTATCGGAGTCGTAAAAGCCGGTGCCTTCCATTGCTTCCCGCCGGTAAGCGCCCAGCGCCCCGGGCACGACCGAAACACTCCCAAAAACGTCCAGCGCCCGGCGGTAGAGGTTAATGCCGGTAATGTACTCCAGCGCCTGGCACCGGGTGATGGCGTTGCAGCGGTTGAGCACTTTGATATTGCCGGCCACCGCCGCTACCTCCGGGTTGCTGAAGGGCTGCACCAGCTCTATCAGGGTGTTCTTGCATATCTGGCAGTCCGCGTCAACAATAACGATGATATCCCCCCGGGCGAAGAGCAGACCGTGATTTAAAGCGGTAGCCTTGCCGCCGTTGGGGCGCCGGATAACCTTGACGCCCTTGCTTGCGTAGCTGCGGGCAATCTCCTCCGTCCGGTCTTTGGAGCCGTCGTCGATAATAATGATTTCCTTATCGGGATAGGTGGCTTCCAGCACGGACTCTATCGTCCGGCTGATGACCTTCTCCTCGTTATAGGCGGGAATCATCACCGTCAGCGAGGGATAATATTTGGCCTCTTTGGTCCTATTTATTTCCCGGTGCTTGTGGTACACCGCCAGCGGCAGGGTGATGAAGTTGTAGTACAGCATAAAAGTCAGGCTGACAATCAGCACCCAGCTGTATACGGTCAAATCATGCCAGAAATATAGTGCCGCCCCGAAGACGGCGGGCATGAGAATGAACAAACAGGAAAGACTCACCACCGGAATCCAGAAGGCAGCCCTGCCCGCCTCTTTTTTCCGGGTCCCGGCGGTGGTTATAAAGTGAAGTATAATAAACAGCGCGCTGGCGCCCCCCAGGATGAAAGAAAGATACGTCTGGTGGGAAGGCATTAAAACCAGAAACACGCCGAACAGGCACAGTATCAGGGCCGCGATGATGCCGTTCTTGACCATGTCTACTTTACCAGGGAACCCGCGCCGCTGTTCCTTTTTTCGCCGGTGTTCGCCGCTGGCACGTCATATTTCATGAACTGGCTCAAGAACTGCGCCAGGTCTTTGGCTTCTAAAACTTTTATCCGCTGGTATTCGGCGAAGCGCTTGGCCTCGGCGCTGAGCTCGTGAACGCTGATAATCACCTTGTTGCGTATGCCCGCGTCATAAGCGGCGGTATCGAACCGGATGACCTCGTTGACATCGTTTTCCGGGTGGCTTTCGTTGGCGATAACGGCGGCTGTCAGCCGGTAGTTGGAGATACCATCGTCCTTGCGGGCGTAAAACTCCAGGATGTGCTCCGCCCCGGAACGCCCCGTAAGCTTCACCTTTTCATCTACCTGGTAGCCCTTCTTTTCCAGCAGCCAGCGCAGCCAGCCTTTGGGACCGAGCTTGGCCAGTCCCGGCACGCTGCCCGGTTTCAAAGCCGGGTTTTCCAGCGAATCCGACCCCTTGATGACCACGATTTTCTGGAACAGGAAAGACCGTAGCTCTTCCAGAGAATAGACCCTGATATCCTGTCTCCTGGCGAAGCTGATAGCTTCCGGGGTCAGGCCGGGCACGGCGATGACCATTTTATTTTCGATGCCGGTATCGTATATTTTGCTGTCGAAGGCAAAGAGCATGTCGATGGATACCGCGGTATTTGGCGGGGACGCCGCCAGCGCGCCGATGGCGATATTGTGACGGGTTATCTGGTCGTCCAAGGTGGCCAGGATATCGATGGTATGGGGAGCGCCGGAGCGCCCCTGCACCTGCACCGACTCCTTGACATCGTAGCCCAGCAGGCCAAGGTATTCCATGAGCTGCTTTTTTGGCTCAAGCTCGAATTCTAGCTGCTGCCGGTAGGCTTCGTTCAGGCGGTAGGAGTAGAGCCAGATGTGGCGCAGCTCGTCGAGCGGATAGACTTCACCCGTCTTGAGACAGCGGCACTTGATCGTCGGGGTGGGGAAAATGCCGCGGCAATTATTGCAGATATAGCGCATCCCCGGTTTGCGGTAGTCCGTGCCGATAAGCTTGAGTTCCTTCTTGCACTTGGGGCAGACCTGGCTCAGGCCTTTCATGAACTCTTCTTCCAGGCCGATATAGCCGCAGCTGAAATGCTCGATAAGCTGGCCGCGCGTAAGCTGGGTGGCATCACAGTGCGGGCACCTTTCCTGGGGCACCAGCTTGAAAGAGCCGCCGGCGGTGGCCATGATTTCCTCGAAGTCTTCCTTGAGCAGCAGGCCTTCCTGCGCCAGCGATTCCAGCAGGCGGGTGGTATCTTTGCCGGAGGTGCTCATGGCGGCGTCCGCCTCACGGTAGGCAAAGCCGTCCGGCAGGTCGAAGTTTATTTCCGGGCGCAGCTGTTTTATTTTGCTGCTGAGAAATGCCCCGATTAATCCGGCGGCCTTGGGGTCGTGCCAGACGCGCACGTCCGGTTTGAGGTCGGGCGCAGCCGGAGCTTCCGGGACGGTAGCGCTATCGGGTCTATTATCGGCCGCTTCGTCCGCGGCGTCGCTTTGCCGGGCTAAGGCCAGTTTCAGCCGTGAAACCAGCTCGCGGGGGGATACCGGCTTTTTATAATAGCGGTCAAAGCCGATGTCATGGCTTTTCTCCCACATCTCCCAGGAAGGTTTATTGCCCAGAAGGATAATAATGGCTTTGGACGTACTGCGCAGTTCACGGCAGACGTGATAGATATCGGCGCCGCGCAGGCTTTCATCCACCACGATAATATCCGGGTTGGCCGCAGCCGCCGCGGACAGCTTGTCATCGGCTCTGGTAAGCGCCTGCACGCCGATGCCGGCTTTAGCCAGCTCTTTAAGCTCCTTGTTTTTAAGCACGGGTTTGCCGGACAGCACGAGTACGTTACGCATTTTCACTCACCTTTAACGAATAGAGTCTCATTAAATTGTAGCTGTTGAGCGATTCAGAAAAAATAAACAAAACCGGGGAAATAATAAATAATAAATAAATAACCAACGGAATATAATTAACAAAAGGTGTTGCCGGGGGGAATAAAAATATATCCAGGGTAAATAGGAGGAAATGGAGGTTAAAGGAGACAATAAAAAGTGCCGAGGCCCAGAGTTGAACTGGGGACACCTTGATTTTCAGTCAAGTGCTCTACCAACTGAGCTACCTCGGCAAACAGCTATATTTTACTTTAGATTGGGTACGCAGTCAAGAAAAACGAGCAAGTTACTTAACGCCGGCCCCACATATCCAGCCAGTGCATCGGCAGCAGTTCTTTAAGGGTGATGGTCTTATCCGGGCCGAGGATTATTTTGGTGTCCTCGTTGGCTTTATTGAGCTGGTACAGAAATTCCCGGCAGCGACCGCAAGGCGTGCCCGGCCGGCCTTCCGTATCCACCGCCGCCACCATGACGATTTCCGATTCGTGGTGCTTGAGCATTTCCGCGATGGCCGAGTGCTCCGCGCAAAACCCCAGGGAGGAGGCGGTGTCAATGCAAACGCCGGTATAGACATTGCCGTCTTTGGTCAGCAGAGCCGCTCCCACCGAACCGCTTTCCACCTGCTTGCTGGGCTTGTACACGCCGGTAACGCCATGGGCGGCTTTTATCAAGTCCTGTATCGTGGTCATTAGTCCCTCCCCTATAAAATACTCGGAATATTATACAATAAGCGATACCGGAAAACTATAATCCGTTTCCCCGTTTTGTGGCCGATTTGACAACTATATTCCGATATGTAATGATATATCGCGATGGAAAGCCAACCAGCACCTGAAGCCGGCCGCAAGAAAATCTGGGGCATGCACCCCAACATATTTTTCCTGGGGCTGGTAAGCCTGCTGACCGACGTATCCAGCGAGATGATTTTCACGCTGGTGCCGCTGGTGGTGGTCAACGTTTTAAGCGGAGGGCCGATAGCCGTAGGGCTGATCGGCGGGCTTTCCGAATGCTTCGACGCCGTTTTCCGCATTTTTTCCGGGCGCATCAGCGACCGATTTAAAAAACGCAAGCTGCTGGCGGTAATCGGCTACGGCTTTTCCACGATATGCAAGCCTTTCATGCTGCTCGCCAATGTCTGGGGAGGCGTGCTGGCGGTACGCTTTGGAGACAGGGTAGGCAAAGGCGTGCGCACCTCGCCGCGGGACGCTCTTATCGCGGACTCGGTGGGACTGGAAAAAAGGGGCAAGGGCTTCGGCATCCACCGCGCCATGGATACCGCCGGGGCGGTCATCGGCCTGGCGGCCGCCGCCATCATTATCTATGTCAGCCAGGGCAGCAGCCTGTTCCTGACCCGCGAGTCCTACCGCTGGATGGTAATTATCGGCATCATCCCGGCCGTGCTGGGGGTGCTGGTGCTGCTGGCTTTAGTCCATGAAAAGGGGCTGGCAAAAAATGTTACGGCCAAAGAATCCGCCGCGCCTAAAGCCGCCGCCCCCTTCAGCGCCAAATTCAAAATCTTCCTGGCCGTTATGGCTATCTTCACACTGGGCAACTCCAGCGACTTTTTTGTCATACTGCGGGCGCAGAACCTGGGCACGGACGTGCTCGGCATAACGCTGATGCTGGTACTATTTAACTTAACTTATGTGGCTACGTCGGTGCCGGCGGGGATGCTCTCGGACAAACTGGGGCGTAAGAAACTGATTATCATCGGCTGGACGATTTATGCCCTGGTCTATCTTGGCTTCGCATTAGCGGGACATGCCTGGGCCATGTGGGTGCTGTTCGCCTGCTACGGCGTTTATTACGGGATAGTGGAGGGGGTGGCCCGCGCTTTCGTGGCGGACCTGGTGCCGGCGGAAAGAAGGGGCACCGCTTACGGCTACTATCACGGGGTGGTGGGGCTGATGCTTTTACCGGCGAGCGTGCTGGCAGGCTGGCTGTGGGATAAGGTCAGCCCGGCGACGCCGTTTTACCTGGGGGCGGGGCTGGCTTTCCTGGCGATGATATGCATGCTGGTGCTGGTGAAGGAAACGCGGCAAAAAGCTATTCCAGCTTAATATTATCAATCAATCTTGTTTTGCCGAATTTCACCGCCATGGATACCAGCGACTGCGTTTTAATGCGGTGAATCTCTTTTAACGTGCCTGCATCCGCCACGGAAATATAGTCGATGTCGGCCAGGGGCTCTTTTTCTATCATCCCGGTCATTTCCCGCCGGATAACGCCGGAGTCGCGTTCCCCTTTAGCGTAAAGGCCCTGCGCCAGTGTCAGCGCCCGGAAAAGCACGGCGGCGCCCTGCCGCTGCTCGGTGTTAAGGTAGGTGTTGCGGCTGCTCATCGCCAGGCCGTCCGGCTCCCTAACCGTAGGGCACACCACCACCTCCGTGTTCATGTTGAGGTCGGTGGCCATCTTCCTGATAACGGCTACCTGCTGGGCGTCTTTCTGGCCGAAGTAGGCTTTATCGGCCGCTACGATATTGAAAAGCTTGGTAACAACGGTGCTGACGCCGCGGAAATGCCCCGGCCGCACCGCCCCCTCAAGATAGTCCGTAATCCCCTTGACCTCTACCCAGGTATCATAGTTTTCCGGGTACATCTCTTTTTCCGAAGGCATGAAAACGATGTCCGTGAGCGGCTCCAGCATGGCGAGGTCGCGGTTGATATCGCGCGGGTAGGTCTTGAAGTCCTCTTTAGGGCCGAACTGGGTGGGATTCACGAAAATACTGACGACTACCGACTGATTTTCATCTTTGGCCTGCCGTACCAGGGAGATATGGCCTTCATGGAGATAGCCCATGGTGGGCACGAAGCCCACGCCGCCCGTGAGCGATATTCTCGCCTGGCGCATATCGGCAATCTTTTCAATGACTTTCATAAGACCCCTGAAAAATCCCCCTCCCCCGGGGGGAGAGGTTATAAGTGAGGGGGGTATAAATTTCTTTATTTCACCCTCACCTGACCTCTCCCGTAGAGGAGGTAGAAATAGATTTATTCCAGACCGGCCAGCACGGAGGCGTCCAGCGGGAAGCTCTGCGCCTCGGTAGGGAACGCGCCGGATTTTACTTCCGCATGGTACTGCGCCACGGCCTTGGCGGTAATATCGGCGATGGTGGCGTAACGCTTGGTATGCTTGGGGACATAATCGGTAAACGAGCCGAGGATATCATGAATAACCTGCACCTGGCCGTCACAGCCGGCCCCGGCGCCGATGCCGATGGTGGGGATACTTATCTTTCTGGAAATCAGGGCGGCGAGGGGGGCGGGCACGGTCTCCAGCACCACGCCGAAAGCGCCGGCCTGGTCCAGGGCGATGGCGTCATCGAGGAGGCGTTTGGCGGCTTCCGCCGTTTTACCCTGTATCTTGTGGCCGCCCAGCTGGTTGATGGACTGGGGCGTCAGGCCGATATGTCCCATCACCGGGATGCCGGCGTCCGTCATTTTCTTAACGGTGGCTGCCACGGTAACGCCGCCTTCCAGTTTAACGGCCTGGCAGCCGGCTTCCTGCATAAAGCGGCCGGCGTTGTGCATGGCATCTTCCACACTGGCCTGGTAGGTCATAAAGGGCATGTCTCCCACCACCAGGGCGTTCTTGGCGCCCCGCATGACGGCTTTGATGTGATGAATCATTACTTCGAGTGTAACCGGCAAGGTAGAGTCATAGCCCAGCACCACCATGCCCAGGCTATCGCCCACCAGAATCAGGGGCAGGCCGGCTTCATCCACTATCTTGGCGGTGGTGTAATCATAGGCGGTGAGCATGGATATCTTCTCACCTTTTTGCTTCATGGCTTTTATCTGGCTGATGGTAACCCGCATAGCGCCTCCTTAAGCGAAGACTTTTTCATCGAGCCGGGTAACGATTTCATTCTTCTCATTAACGTGGACGACTTTGGGCTTGTAGTCCTTAAGCTTTTCTTCCGGCACCTCCTGGTAGGTCAGGATAATGACGATATCGCCCTTGACGGCGAGACGGGCGGCGGCGCCGTTCAAACAGATATCCCCGCCTCCGGCCGGCCCCTCGATGGCGTAGGTGGTAAAGCGGGCGCCGTTGTTGATGTTCAGTACATGCACCTGCTCGTAGGGCAGGATATCGGCCTTGTCCATGAGATTGCAGTCGATGGTGATGCTGCCCTCATAGTTGATGTTGGCATCGGTAACCCGTGCCCGGTGGATTTTGCTTTTTAACATCATTCTCATTGGACTCCCCTTGAATGAAATTTTTACTTGCCTTTAATAATAAGTTCCAGTTCAGCGGCCTGCCGGCCGGTTATCGTCCCCTTGGCCAGCGCCACGGGGATGGTCTGCAGTCCCAGCTCTTTATAAGGGAAGAGTAAAGCCGGGGCTTTTTCCTGCAATGCCTGGAGGTGCTTGCTGACGGTGCCGGCATCACCGCGGGCGATGGGTCCGGTAAGGCATTGCGGAATGCCGATGGTCTCGATGTTGTGGAGGGTGCCGCGGATGAGAGGGAGGAGAGCTTTGGTGGCCTGGTCGGTGGGGATATCGAAGGTCTGCCAGAGATCGGTGGCCATTTTAACCAGGGTAACCAGGTAGTTGCTGGCGAAAACGGCCGCCGCGTGGTAGGCGACTTTATCCCCGGCTTGCAGCGTTATCCAGTTGCCGCCGAGGTCATCAGCCATTTTTTTGAGGTTGGCGAGGAGGGGTTCTTCAGATTCCAGGGCGAAGGTAGAACTGGGGAGGTTTTCGAGGGCTTCTTTGACACCGGCGAAGGTCTGGAGGGGATGAAATCCGCCGACCATGGCGCCGGAGGCTCTGGCCGGTTCGAGGATGGCGGTGGAATCAGCGCCGCTGCAGTGGATGACGCTTTTGCCCGCCCGCCATTTTACCCGGGCTGTCACCGCGGCGATGGCGTTGTCCGGGGTGGTGACGAAGATGATATCGGCGGCGTCAGCTGTTTCCTGGTAGCTGCTAAATACCTTGCAGTCACTTACCGCCGCGGCCAGTTTCTCCGCGGAGGTACGGCTCCGGCTGTTGACGCCCGCCACCGCATACCCCTTGCGGCTCAAAAGAACCGCCAGGGCGGTACCTACTTTACCTGCGCCTATAAAACCTAATTTGAGCATTTTCCCACCAAAACAAAAACCCTCTCAGATTCAGCTGAGAGGGCATCATTAACAGGACTTTTTTGCTGCCGTCTCGGTCGTTTCCGATCCAAGCGACTTATTTATTTTGTTAAGGTATCGGCTCTGAACTCACCGCCAAACTGGTCGATGGTCATTGTTATTGTATCACGGATATTCGCCGTTTGTCAATGGTTTGTAGCTAACATATTACTCACAGATTGGCTTAAGCGGATGAAGGATGCTATAATTTCAGAGTAATTTTTACTTTAAGTGAGGCACAAAATAGATATCATACCTTCCATAGACCTGCGGGACGGCAAATGCGTCCGTTTATATCAGGGAAACTATAACCGGGAGACCGTTTTCTCCGATGACCCCCTTGACGTGGCTTTGAAATGGCAGTCCATGGGGGCGCCGCGCCTGCACATCGTGGACCTGGACGGGGCCGCCAGCGGGGAGATACTTAACCTGGAAATAATCAGGAACATAGCCAGCGCCATGCTGATACCGGTGCAGATGGGCGGGGGTATCCGACGCCTGGACACGGTGGAGGAGTTGCTGAAAGCGGGCATCGAGCGGGTTATCCTGGGCACGGCCGCCGTGGAAGACCCGGCTTTTGTGGTCGATGCCTGCCGGCGCTACCGGGAATCCGTCATCGTGGGGATTGACGCCCGGGACGGGAAAATCGCCACCCACGGCTGGATAAAAGAGACGGACCTGACGGCGGTGGACTTCGCCAGGACGATGGTCAAGAGCGGGGTGAAACGGTTTATCTATACGGATATAGAGCGGGACGGCACGCTGACGGAGCCCAACTTCTCCGCCATCGCCGCCATGATAGACGCACTGGGGCTGCCGGTCATCGCCGCCGGGGGGATATCGTCGCTGAACCACCTGAAAATGCTGAGCAAACTGGGGGCGGAGGGGGCTATCGTGGGCAAGGCGCTTTATACCGGGGACATCAATCTGAAGCAGGTAATCGCGGAAACGAACGAAGTATAAAAAGGTAACCGGAAAATGACGAAACTGAATTTCGACGAAAAAGGGCTTATCCCGGCGGTCATCCAGGACGCGCAGAACGGCGAGGTATTGATGCTGGGCTATATGAACGAGGAATCCCTGCGCCGCACCCGGGAAAGCGGCGAGGTCTGGTTTTACAGTCGCTCCCGGCAGGAGCTGTGGCACAAGGGCGATACTTCCGGCAATATCATCAAAGTGGTGAATATCAAATATAACTGCGAGAACAACTCGCTGCTGGTCTCCGCCAATCCCACCGGGCCGGTCTGCCACACCAATAACCGCACCTGCTTTTACCGTGACTTAACATAAACATTGTTATGTTGTAGGAAGCCATTGAAGAAGATCCGTAAGCCGGAAAAGCCGGACGCGGCGCGCTGTAAGGTAATAGCCTGCGCCACGGTGCTGGAAGAGATGCTGCCGCTAATGCCGCCCGGCCTGAAATACCAGCGGCTGGAGTTCGGGCTGCACAACGAGCCGGACAAGCTCAAGAAATCCTTACAGGAAGCCATAGACGCCGCGGAACCGGAAATAACGACCATCCTGCTGGGCTATGGGCTTTGCTCCAGGGCGGTAACCGGACTGAAATCTGACTCCCGGACGCTGGTAATCCCCAAAATCGACGACTGCATAGGTATTTTCCTGGGGTCGGCGGAAGCCTATAATCAGCAGCACCGCCGGGAGCCCGGCACGCTGTATTACACCAAAGGCTGGGTGGAAGCCAATGATAATCCCTACGACCAGATGGGGGACTTAGTCAAGAAATACGGCGAGGCCAGGGCGCGGTCGTACCTCAAGACGCTGCTGAAAAACTATACCCGCCTGGTGTTCATCAATACCGGCAACTATGAGATTGATTATTACCGCGAACGCACCAGGACCGCCGCCGCTGAGCTGAATCTGCGTTATGAGGAAATAAAGGGCTCCAATGCGCTGATAAAGAAGCTGCTTTCCGGTGAGTGGGATGAAGATTTCGTTATCGCCCCGCCCGGCAAAGCCATATCTTTCCTGGACTTCAAGGGAGGTTAAAACGCATTAACCGGCTTGAGCGGCGCGGGCCGCTTCCTCCATGATATCCACCTCCACCGCTTTGTTGAGGGCGGCTATCGCCACTTCAATCTGCTTATCATCCGGCTCGCCGGTGGTCATGGACTGGAGCCATAAACCGGGGGCCAGGACAATTTTCATCAGCCAGTTTTTAGTATGTTTGGCGCCGAAATATATCATCTCATAACCCAGCCCCATGATAACCGGCAGCAGCGCGACGCGGGACAGCACCATCAGCCACAGGGTCTGCCGTCCCACGAAGGAAAAGACGATGATGGCGATGACCAGCACGAAGAAAAGGAAACTGGTGCCGCAGCGCACGTGCGCCCGGCTGTACTTCTTGATGGCATCCACTTCCATCGGCACGCCGGCCTCGTAAGCGTTGACCGTTTTGTGCTCGGCGCCGTGGTAGGTAAAGACACGCTTGATATCGGACATCATGCCGATAATCTTGAGGTAGCCGATGAATATCGTCAGACGTATAACGCCCTCGACCACATTGAAAAGGACGGCATTGGGGATGTGGGCATTGAGCAGCTTGGTGAGAAACAGGGGCGCGACAAAGAACAGTCCCACCACCAGCGCCGCTGATATCAGCATCATGACCCAGATGGCTTTCTTGGGTATCTCCTCCTCCTCTTCCTCTATGGAAACGTTGGCGGAGTAGAGCAGGCTGTTGATGCCCAGCACCATCGACTCAAAAAGCACCACCACGCCCCGGAAAAACGGCGTACGGCGCGCCCAGCTGGTAGAGGCGGAAGGCTGCGGTTTGACGTCCAGGATGATTTCCCCGTTGGGGCGGCGCACGGCGGTGACCGCGGAGCTGCGCCCGCGTATCATTACGCCTTCCATGACGGCCTGACCGCCGTAGTTATATTTCTTTTGTTCTGCCATGCTGCTTAAAAAAAAGGAGTCCCGTTTTTTCCCGGAACTCCTTTTGCCTTTCTGGAATGTGCCTTGCGCTAACCTTTTATGCTGTAGCGCTTCTTGAACCGCTCCACGCGTCCGGCGGTATCCATCATGCGCCGCTCGCCGGTAAAGAACGGATGGCAATTGCTGCAGACTTCCACCCTGAGTTCCTTCTTGGTGGAACCGGTGGTGAATTTATTGCCGCAGGAACAAATGACTACGGCATCATTAAAGTACTTGGGATGTATTTTCTCTTTCATAACGTTCAGTCCGTGTAAACGCTGACCTTTCTCCGGTCATTTCTGATCGGCTCATATTTGACCACGCCGTCAACCATGGCGTACAGGGTGTAGTCCTTGCCCACGCCCACGTTTTCCCCGGCGTGAATATGCGTGCCGTGCTGGCGTACCAGGATGGTGCCGGACCGGACGGTTTGCCCGGCGAATATCTTGACGCCGAGCCGCTGGCTCTGGCTGTCCCGGCCGTTGCGACTCTGGGCAGCTCCTTTTTTATGCGCCATCTTCTACTGTCTCCTCTGTCTTCTTGCGCCGCGCCCGCTTCACCGGTTTGACGTCTTCCGCACCCGCGGGGAGTATCTTGTCTATGCTCAGCCGGGTGTAAAGCTGGCGATGACCGTTCTTCCGGCGATAGCGTACTTTAGGCTTGTACTTGAATATGATTATCTTATCGCCTTTAACGTTTTGTGTTACCGTGGCCGTAACCCTGGCGCCGTCAACGAGCGGTTTACCGACGGTGACATTATCGCCGTCGGAAATGAAGAGCACCTTGTCCAGCTGAACGGCGCCGCCTTCTTCCGCTTCCAGACGGTCGATTTCTATCGTCTGGCCTTCGGTTACTTTATACTGCTTACCGCCTGTTTCAATTATAGCGTAAATTTTCAGCCTCCCAAACACTTACAAACATCATATTCTACCAAATATATAGCTTAGAGTCAAACACGCATTCAACTTACCGGAATCGGCGCTTTTATATGCCAGTGCAGGTGGGGGGTTACGCCGGGAGCCGCCGCGTTGAACCGGACGTAAAAGCCTTTATCCGTTTTATCGATGCCCAGAGCCGCGGCGACTTTCTGCACCGCCGTCATCATGGCAGTCAATAGCGCGCCGTCAAGCGCCTCCGGGGAAAGCGCCGAAGTTACATGCCGCTTGGGGATTACCAGGGCGTGGACATCCTCGCTCTCTTTCGGAAACGGGGGGTGGTAAAAAGCCATCACGAGGTCGTCTTCCCAGATTATTTCTACCGGCATTTTTCCGGAGAGTAAGTCCTCGCAATACCAGTCTGTACGAGCCATTGTACCTCCTTCATTCCGGTTTTTTCTCTTGCTCGGTCAGGATGCTGACCCTGGGATAAAAACCGTACCGGCGGTAAAAAGAAAACACCTCTTCATTACCGGCGGCCACGGCGATGACCCTCCTGGAGACCTCACCAGCGTCCATCCACGCCAGAGCCTTTTTCATCAGCCCGTCACCGATACCGCCGCCCCGGTATTCCTTGGCCACATAAATGGACTCTATCTCACCCTCTTTATTCCCGGATATGACGCTCACGCAGTAGCCGACTAATTCGCCGGTGGCTTTATCTTTAGCCAGGTCGATAAGCATCGCGCCGCCTTCGGACTTTGCCAGCAGCTGGCACTTTCTATCAGCGAAGGTGATATTGTCAAAACGCTCTTTAAAGACCTCCGGCGACCGCTCTTTATGGTGCTGCACCAGTTTCCGCCACAGCGGAGCGATTAGTTCCAGGTCCTTTTCATCGGTCCTGATATAGGTGATATTCCCGGTGTCCTTCATGGAAGCAGCCTCATAATCGTTCTTGCAGCTTTTCCCACTCCATTTTTACCCGTTGTTTAAGCTCATCCGGCGTGCCGCCGTTTTCAATAAGCACATCCGCTTTTTTAATGCGTTCCGCGTTGGTCATCTGCGACCTGATGCGTGACCTGACCACTTCCACGGAATAGTCCGGGCGGTCTTTAATTCTTAGTACCACGGCGTCTTCCGGGGCCGCGGTGACCCAGATTTCATCCGCCTGCCAGGCGCGTTTAGCTTCCAGCATGGCCGCCGCTTCCAGCACCAGCACTTTAACGCCCTGTTTCCGGTATTCCTTTATCTTTTCCGCCACCATTTCGTCGATGGCGGGGTGCACAATCTTGTTGAGCCGCTCCAGGGCGGCGCGGTCGTTAAAGACTACTTTACCCAGGCGGGCGCGGTCGATTCCGCCGTCGGCGGCCATAATATCTTTCCCGAAAGCGTCCACCGCCTGCCGATAAGCCTTGTTTCCCTGCCGCAGGACCTCATGACCGGCCTTATCCAGGTCCATTACTGCCGCCCCCAGCTCAGCCAGGTAACGCCCCGCGGTGCTTTTGCCGCTGCCGATGCCGCCGGTTAGTCCGATTACTCTCATAATAATAGTCGCTATTTATTAGTTATTAGTAAATTCGACCGCTATATTATATTATATTTAGTTGAAATAGGATATACATTTTATTCATGCTTATTTTCGCGCACACAGGAATTACGCTGGGGGCGGCGGCTTTACTGGCTGGCGGGGCCAAACGCGGGCGCAACCCGGCGGAATGGCTCACGGCGCTGTCCGGCTACCTGGATATACGCTGGCTGCTGGTAGGCTCGCTGCTGCCGGATATCATAGACAAGCCGGTGGGGCAAATGCTTTTTCGGGACACCTTCCAGAACGGACGGATTTTCTCCCATACCCTGCTTTTTCTCATCGTGGTCAGCGCGTTAGGATTTTACTGGTGGAAAAGGCAAAAAAGCAGATGGCTGCTGGCGCTGGCGGCCGGGACTTTCACGCATCTGGTGCTGGACAGCATGTGGAGGACACCCCAAACGCTGTTCTGGCCGCTGCGGGGCTGGGAGTTCCCCAAAGCCGAACTCGAGGACTGGGTGGGGGGAATCTGGCATGCCCTGGTCTCCAACCCCGGGGTATTTGTGCCGGAGTTGATAGGGCTGGGCCTACTGGTGTGGCTGGCGGCGGTTATCATCAAACGCCGGAAGACTGGCGACTTTATCAAATACGGCAGAATCGCTTGACGGACGGACGACGCTAGACCTCGACGGAGATGGCGTCCCCCTCTACCTTCACCTTGTAAGCGGCAATGCCCCGGGGCGACTTCAGCGCCTTACCGATCGACGCGGCGAAGCCGCTGCCTTTCAACCAGCGCAGGTTTTGCCCGGTGCGGATGTCAAACTGCGAGCCGTGCAGGGGGCAGGTCACGGTAGTCCCCTCCAGCGTCCCTTTTGAGAGGTCGCCGTTCATGTGCGAGCAGCGGTTGGTGACGGCATAATAGCTGCCGCCCGCCCGGGCCACCAGGATATCCTGCCCCTCCACGGTTACCTTTTTCATGGTGCCGTCCTTGAAATCACCGGCAACGCCTACTTTTACGAATTTACCCATAGCATCCCCCCTTCCGGCATGATTATTACAGGACTGCCGGGCTATTTATTCTATTCGTCCTTTAACAGGTCGTTAAAAACTTCTATGTGATACTTTTCATTGTCCCGGATGCGCAGCAGCAGCGCTTTGAGACCGGCGTCGTCAATCTCTTTGGCTGCCTGGTCGTATTTAGCGGCGACCTCTTTTTCAATCTTGATATCCGCTTTCAGCATGTCCGCCGTTTTGGTAGGCAGGTCGATTTCACCGTGCCGGATTATCGGGCTGCCGCCGCCGCCCACCATTTCCTCGGCCAGCCAGCCCAGGTGCTGCATCTCGTTAATGGCCTGGTCTTCCAGCTGTTTCTTGGCTTCCTTGTTTTTGGTCATATAGGAATGGAACATGTACTGCAAAACGACGGAATACTCATGGTTGACGCCCCAGGCCAGCGTATCCGTTACCTTATCCTGGCGGTTGCCCCGGACATCCTTGAGCTTTTCCTTTTTAGCTTTTTCGATGAAATGCGCGAACTTGCCGCGGTGCGCCTGCTCGTCCGCCAGTATACGCTTGAGCAGTCTCTTTATAACGGAGTCGTCGATGGCTTCAATGTGCTTTTTATAGCCGGCGATAGCGCCGTCTTCCAGCCCCACGTCATTGGTCATCCACTCCGGCACCAGTTTTCCGGCCATGTTCTGGGTGCCGGTATTCAGGCTGGGCTGGCCGCCGAGCTGCACGATGGTCTCCGCCAGCCAGTCAAAATGACGCATCTCGTCCCGGGCGATGGCCTCAATCTCACAGGACATTTCCCCCTCACCCACGGCGTAAGCGTGGGCCAAATATTGTACGATGGCGCCGTGCTCGTCCTGGAGGTCAAGGTTCAGTAGTTCTATTATTTTCTTTTTTTCCATCATCTACCTCTGTATTTCGTTTTAGCCCGAATATTTTCCTGGTGGTATAGGTTATCCACTTCCAGTGCAGTATTATATGGATAATCACGATAGCCACCAGCGCCACCGCCGCCCAGTCGTGTAGCTCAATCCAGGTATACCGCGACCAGAGAAAGTCGCTGCCGGTAAGCCTGATGCCGAAGCCGCGGTGCCCGCCCGGTATCACCAGCCACAGGAGAAAACCGGAGACGGCCTGTAGCAGTCCCGCCAGGAGCAGGAACAGGAAAAGGACATAGTTTACCGTCCATTTTTTCATAGTGAATTACGGTCTACGCTACCTTTTTAAATTCGCTCTTGGCCGCCCCGCACATGGGGCAGACCCAGTCGTCCGGGAGGCTTTCGAAAGCGGTGCCCGGGGCGATATTGTTATCGGGGTCGCCGAGGGCGGGGTCGTAGATATAGCCGCAAACAGTGCATTCGTACTTGGCCATTATTTACCTCCTGTTGGTTCTTTAGGGATATAGCTGGGGGCGGACTTGGGGGTGGTGCCGCGTTTGACCTGGTAGTAGTATTCGTAGGTCATGCAGGGGTTATCGTTAAAGACCTCCGCCGCCACCACTTTGCCGATAAATATGGTGTGGGTGCCGATGGTTATTTCCTGGATAACCTCGGCCTCCAGAAAGGCGGTGGTATTATCCAGGAACAGCGGGGCGCCGGTCTGTCCCAGTTTATAGTTGACGCCCTTGAGTTTGTCCACGTCACGGCCGGACTTGAACCCGAACCCTCCGATAAAGGGCAGCGGCGCCGTCTGGCCGAGCACCGAGGCGGTAAAGACGCGGTCGGCGGTAATGTACTCGTGGGTAAGATTGTTTTTGTTAATGCTTACGGCCAGGGTGGGCGGCTCGGACGTTATCTGGAAAACGGTATTGGCGATTTGCCCGTTCAGCTTCTCGCCCCGGCGCGAGCCCACGATGTATAAACCGTAGCCTATTTTATGGAGAGCTCCGGAATCCATGGTATTACCTCCCCTACATGACTTCTTTTTCGCTGGCTTCCACGGCTTTTTTCAGCTCGGCGGCGAGCATCGGCGGCAGTCCCTCGATATCCACTCTCAAGAAACCCCGGACGATAGCCGCGGTGGCTTCCTGCCGGGTCAGACCCCTGGCCATGAGGTACTCCACCTCGTCCTCGGCGATTTTGCCCACCGCCGCCTCATGGGAAAGGTCGATGCCGGCCAGCGTGCCTTTCAGCTCCGGCACGGCGTAAATGGTGCCTTTTTCCCCTAGTATCAGGCCGCGGCACTCCAGGTGGCCTTTGACATCCGGGGCGTTCCCCTCGATATAGCCGCGCGCCGATATGTTGCCGCCGGTGGTAATCGCCCGGGAAACTATTTCCGTCCGGGACTTGGGGGCATTGAGCAGGACCCGCGAGCCGGCGTCAATATTGCTGCCGGGGACCGCCACCAGGATGCTGTTATAGCGCACGGTGGCGTTTTCACCCACGCATTTGGCGGTGGGGTACATCTGTATGGAATTGACCGGCTTCATCAGCAGGTAGTTGCTCAGGAACAGTCCGCCTTCTTCCACGATGGTGGTGGTGCGGGGGCGTACCGCGATTTCCGGGTTCCAGTTATGTATCATGGTGAAGGTAATCTTGGCGCCTTTTTTAACATAAAACTCGGATACCCCCAGGTGCAGACCGGGCTCGTCCCGGGAAGAGGTGGCGCAGCCGGTGATAATGTGCAGTTCAGAGCCTTCTTCCGCGATGATGATATTGTGTACGTTCTGCACTACCTTGGATTTGTCCATGTAGAGACAGGCCTGTACCGGGTAGAAGGTCTTCTGGCCGGGCAGCGCCCGGATAAAGTAGCCGTCGTTCTCACTCAACTCCACGTTGGCGGTATATTTGTCCGCGTCCACGGATACCGCTTTCCACATGTAGTCCTGGACCCAGTCGTATTTTTTCAGCGCCTGGCTGACCGCCATCACCTCCACGCCCTCTTGCCTGGCGGAGAAGTGCACCGGGGTATTGTCCATTTGCAGGAAAGTCCCGGAGCGCTGGGACGGGTCGTCCAGCATTATGCCGGCGCCCAGCATGATATTTTTCGTTTCCCTGGACAGCGCCGAAGGGTCGGCCTGGTAGGGATGTTCCGCGCCGGTGGCGCTGTACTTGCCGATATTGATATCTTCACCGTAGGCGGCCGCTTTGGCGGTGGCCGCTTTGGCTTTTTCTTTCGTTGTTTTGGAAGTTGCGTTATTACTCATGGGTCGGTACCCTCCCCAGATAACATTGGATACATTCGTTATAGCCCTTTTCCCGGATGGTGCCCAGCATCTCATGGGGGTCGCCCACGCAGCCGATAGTGCCGTCACACATGACGTAGCCGGTACGGGCATTGACATAATCCAGAATATGGCCGGTGTGGGTGATAATCAGCCCCATGCAGCGGCGCTCCGAGATTGGGCAGTTCTTTTCCAGCAGTTCGTTCATCATCTCGCCGATGAGCACGATATTGACCAGGTCAACGCCGGACTCCGGCTCATCCAGCAGGGTTAGCTCCGGGCGCTGCGCCAGCAGCTGCATCAGCTCCGAGCGTTTGATTTCACCGCCGGAGAAGCCGTAGTTGATGTCCCGCTCCAGGAAGTCCTGCAAGTCAGCCCGCTCCGCCAGTTTGAGTATGGAGGCGTCCTCCACGTTACTCTTAAGACAGGCCGCCACCATGTCCCGCGTTTTCACGCCCCGGACCACCGGCGGCCGCTGGAAAGACATGCCTATGCCCAGGCGCGCCCGCTCGTCCACGCTCATATTGGTGATATCCTGGTCTTTAAAAAAGATATTGCCTTTGGTGACCTTGTACTTGGGGAAACCCATGATGGCGGAAAGCAGGGTGCTTTTGCCGGCACCGTTAGGCCCGAAGAGCACATGCGTCTCCCCTGTCTGGATGGTCATGTTGACGTCATGGAGGATTTCCTTGCCCTCCACGGATACGGATAGGTCTGTGATTTTCAGCATGTTACACACTCCTGCCGGTGAGTATTACCTTGCCTGCGGCTAGCCGCCGTCAACGGAGGTATGCTCCGTCTTGACGAAGTAGCCCTCCGGGTCCTCGAGAAACTCGTAGTAGTCCTGGAGAACGCGGTGATGTTCATATTCCTGGGCGGACAGGGAGGAATATAATTGTTTTTCAGCCGGGTAAGCGGCCAGCTTTTCCCGTTCCTTGTAATAGTCCAGCGTTTTGTTCTCCATGTCCATGCCGGTCCTGACCGCGTCCAGCTCCTGGGTCATGGGGGCGGCGTTCTTGCCTAATTTTTCCGCCGCTGCCGCGAAAACCGTCCTCAGGTTCTTGCCGCCATCGCCGGTGAAAGTGATATCCGGCCAACCCTTTTTGCTCTTGATGGCATTATAGATATTCTTGAAAATTTCCCGGTGAATATCCTCTTCCGCCGCCAGCTTCTTGAGCAGCTCTTTGCCCAGTTGGTTTTTACTCGCCTGGCTGGCTTTAAGGTAGAACTCCTTGCCGTCTATTTCCATTTTTAAAGCGGTTTCCAGTCCCGCCATGGTCGCATCCTGTTCTTTGGCCATTAGCTACCTCCAGGTTATTTTAGTTCTTAACCACCATTTTAGGGGATGGAAACGGCGGCGGTATGTGATAAAAGTTTCATTACCGGTAATTCGTACGGTCTATATTTGCAGTATAGCATAATCCTTTTAATAATCTAACCCTGCCTTTTAATACCCTGTGAGTAAAATCACATACAGTCCCCGGCCTATTGTTTACAATTTCAGTAAACAAAGGGAGGAGGGATAGATGAAAACAATACGCCTGCTGGGAATAGGGGTAGCCATCCTGGGCATAGCCGCCTTGGCGATAGGGGTGGTGTTTGTCGTGGAGGGGTTTGCCAAGAACAACTTGATCGTGGACAGGATGAACGTGGAAAAGGTGTCCATCGCGCTGGACCCGAACAACCCCACCGTTTACACCCAGATTAACAACGCCGCGGAGGCGCAGCAAGCCGCGGACACCATCGCTTCGCACCGCCGGGCTATCGCTCCCACTTACCAGGACCTGCTGGCCGGCGGTCAGTTCGACCCCACCAATCCCAAGGATCTGACCTATGCCCAGGCGATGAACCTGGAGAACTACCTGTACATGGCGGTGACCGCCTTTGGGCTTATCCAGGTGACAGAAGCCAGCGGCGCTTTCATGATTATCACCGGCCTGGCTATCGGCGGAGTGGGGCTGGCGCTTTACCGCATAGGGCGCAACTCACCGCAACAAATAGTTCAGAAAACCGTAATATAATTGTGCTATACTGGTTCTAATATTATAAGGAGATAAGTGTCATGAGCGATACGTTGAAACTGGTGGAGCAGCTAATAGCCGAGCATAAGGTTATCAAAGAAAAGACCCTTTCCGCCCAGAAAGCCGCTAACGATACCAGCCTGCTGGCGGACCTGCTGAAAGCCAGGGACAGCTTCGTTTCCGGCCGGCCCAACTGGAGCCAGAACCTGGAAAAACTCTGGGACATGATAAAGTCGATAGACACCTGGCTGGACAAGCACTTCAGCCGGGAGGAGAATATCCTGCTGCCGGCGGTGGTAAAGCTTAATAACCAGGAGCTGCTGGACGCCCTGGAAACCCGTTTATTCGAGCACCATGACCTGCGGGAAAGGATGCTGCATTCACGGGAACGCATTGCCGAGCTTATCAACGGCACGCTGGCATCCAATCTCTGGGAGGCGACTTACCAAGATATCCAGGTCTACCTCGTACATACGTGGCGACTGCTTTCCACCCATGCCAAGAACGAAAACCACTTTTTCAGCGACCTGCGTAAGCAGCTGAAAAAAGCCGAATAGTGAAAGGAGCCGGGACATTGGCCAGAAAAACCAGCCTTACCGTAAATAACGTACCTATCGTACTGGACTATTTTGTAGAGGGATATGTTTACCATGTGACCGGCGGCATCATCGCCAGCCTGAAAGACACCGGCCCTATCAAGAACTTAACGCTCACCGCGGCCGGGGATGGTCAGATGAGCCTGACATTGAACGGCGCGGATGTCCCGCTTAACGAGTTCGTGGTGAAGATTGTCCGCAGCACGCTGGCGGGCATGGTAGCCACGCTCAAGGGCGTGGACAGCGAGATGAAGACCCTGGAGCTGAAAATCAGCGCCTGAACCTGTTTATATCGAAGTCTCGCAGAGTCGAATCTCGCCCCAGGCGCCGATGCTCTCCCCGATAACTATCACGATGCCTTTCAGCCCGGGGATTTTACGCCCCAGCTCTATCCCGTCACTGATATCTCCGGGCTTGACCACCTTGTTGCAGACGGCGGTAGCCGCCGCGTCTGCCAGCGCCGCTGAAGCGGCGGTAATGATAACCGCATCCGCTTTGCCGTAGCTCAGGGAATGTCCCACCGTGCCGGACGAGGTGCAAATACCCAGGGGAGTGTCCCCGGGGTTTATTTCCAGCCCTATTTTCCCGGTCAGCGGCGAGTTCCCGGCGTAGATGCCGATTATCCTCTGGCGGGTGATTTTCAGGAAAATGTCCCCCCCGTTTTCCACGATTATCTCCGGGGAATACTCCAATAATTCCCCGCCCACCATTTCCGCCATAGCGCCGGCCACCGCCGCCATGGGGCCGACGTTAGCCAGCCGCCCGGCCTCTATCATGTCCAGCACGATGCGGGGCGCGTGGGTGGGAGTGGGGAGGGGGACCAGTGAGGTTAAAAAGTCGGGGTTATTTTGAATGTATTCTTCCAGCTGTTCCCGGTATTTGAGCACCAGGCGGCGGGCTTTTCTTTGCAGGTTGGCGGCAGCCCTCAGGTACAAGTCCGTCTCTTTGACGGATACGTTGAAGGCCGCCAGGTCCCGGCTTTCAATCCAGTGGCGGTAGGTACGCGGCTGATACTCATCCTTTTTCATCGTTATGCCTTACAACAAGGCGTTCTACCGTTTCCCCGCCGATTACTTCTCCGGTTTCGCAAAAGCCGAGGCTTGAATACAACTTGTCCGCGATAACGTTTTCAGGCACGTGGGAAATGGAGATTGAGTCGCAGTCCGGCTTTTCCTTCAGCAGCCTGATAACTTCATGCATGGCGGCTTTACCGTATCCCATACGCTGGTATTTCCGGTCTATCATCAGGCGCAGAATCCGGTAACAGCCGTCATCCGGGTCTTTACCGTACATGATAAATCCCACCATCATATTGCCGTGATAGACCGCCAGCGGCTGGTAAGCGGGGTAAAAACCGGCTTCCGCCAGGGAATAAACATTGGCGACTACGAACGTCTTCTGTTCGTCACCGACCTGCAGGGCGATGCATTCCTTCCAGTTGTCTTTGTTTATCTCGCGGAGCGTAATTCCCATACCGCACCTAGATAACCAGGTCGTCCTCAATGATGGCGTATTCAAAAGAGTCCAGCCAGACCGGCGTTCCGTTTTCGCCGGTGCGCACCAGAAAGTCTTTACGGCTCAGGCCTTCTTTTTTCATGCCGCAATTTTCCAGGACTTTCCAGGAGGCGGTGTTATCCGGGCTGCAATGCCCCACCACCCGGTGGGCGTTAAGCTCGGCAAAAGCGTACCGGATAACGGCGCGCGCCGCTTCCGTAGCGTAACCTTTGTTTTGAAACGCGGGATTGAACATGTACCCGATATTCCAGGTGCGGAAATTATCCGGCCTTTCCCGGTTAAGGGAAACCTGCCCGATAAGTTTACCGGTATCTTTTAACGTTACCGCCCAGAAGACATCATCTTTGACTCTTTCCCGGCAGATTTTTTTGGCTTCCTTAAGCGTTACCGGTGCTCCCCGCTCGAACCGGTAGGACTCTTTTAAAGAAAGGTATTCGTAGAGGTCTTGAAAGTCGCTGTTCTTGAAGGGGCGGATGATTAGTCTTTCCGTGGTCAGCATTAAAAGTGCACTTCCATGGCGTGCGGGGGGCAGGCGGGAATGCAAAGACCGCAGCCGATGCATTTCTCATTATTAAAGATAACCAGCTGGGTTTTGGGGTCGAGCTTGAAAGCGCCGGTGGGGCACACGGTAACGCAGGCGCCGCACTGGGTGCACCGCTCTTCGTTGCGGGTGATGTCCTGGCTCAGGCTTTGAATCTGCACGCCGGCTTTAAGCAGGAACTCGATGCCGCGGTCGTATTCCGCCTGGTTTCCCTTAAGCTCCAGCACCAGCAGCCCTTCCTGCTCCGGGGTAATGGAAGCCTTGAGGATATTGAACTCCAGGTCATAGTCCTTGGCCAGCCGGTATATTATCGGGCGCTCTACCATGCGCCGGGGAAAACGCAGCACAACTTTTTTGGAAACAGCCATCATCGCACCTCTTGCCTAGCCTTCGATAGGGCGTTCCCGGAGCGGCTTGACCGTCACGCCGGACTCCGCGCCGGGCAGTTTCTCCACCGGCTCCGTCAGGAAAAATTTGCCGGTCTGTATCCAGTCTTTCAGGGTGGCGGCGATTTCCACCGCCCTGGGATAGCTGGAGCGCGCCGCCGTGGGTACGTCCTTGCCCTTGATTTTCACCTTGCCGCTCTTCAGCTCGGCGTAGGTAACCTCGGCCACGGTATCCGGCCGGCGCTGGGGGTAAGCATCGGAATAGTCTATCACCTGGGCGTAAATATCCGCGTCCGTCACGGTGGTGTACTGTAAAATCTCTTCGTTCAATATGGGGATAGGCACGCCGATGCCCACCGTCAGGCTGCACCCGTAGCCCTGGACGGAAGCGCCCACCAGCCATTTGGGGCTCATCTGCTTGAGGTCGCCGATGACGGCCAGCGTGCCGGCGCCGCCCTTGGGGATGCCTTTCTCCGTGCGGGGCACGGTGGGATTATGCTGGGTGCCCTGCCAGGCCACGAAACCCGTCCCCCCGCCCAGGAATATCCTGGTGCCGATGCCGATGGTCTGGTAAAAGGGGTCGTTGAAAAGCGGGGAAAGCTGCCCCGCCGAACTGTAATTGACATTGCCCATCTTCGGCTTGAGCATGCCCATGTAGGTATAAATCGTTTTATCGGAAAGGTTCACCGCCACGTTATAGTTCTGGTAAGCGTTGCGGATATTGAAAAGCACCGCCTCGTTAAGGTCTTTGATATTCAGCCAGGTCTCCAGCCTCTTGCGCGGATAGCAGTCCGTCCCGTAAGCCGTGGCTACCAGCCGCACGTCTTTGCCCGCCACCAGCTCCTCGATAACGTGGCCGCCGCCGTAGTTGAACTCGCCGGGATGGAAGCGGTTGCGCGGGTCGTCATCGGGTAAAGCATTAGCCCCCAGGAACAGGTCCGCCGCCGCCAGCCCGGTATAGGCGGGGACATCGTTAAGGTAAGCACGGCCGCCCCCCAGCTTGATGCGCGGACTGGCATGGCCGATGTTGAAATAAGCGCCGGAAGAGCACATTATCCCGAAGGTACCGGTGGTAACCACATCCACTTCCCGGGCGGCCTGCTTGACGCCTTTTTCCTGCGCCACCCGGATAATTTCCTCGGCGGTAAAGACCACCGCCTTGCCGGTTTTTATCTTCTCATTAATTTCCGCAATCGTCTTGGCCACTTCGTTAACCTCTTATAGTTTACTGAAAAGGTCGGGATTAACTAACATTGTAGCAAAACCTTAGCTTAAATTCAAATGGGAGGGATAAATTATTTCATTATCCCTCTTTTTCCAGGAGGGACGATAGATTGCGTACAGGCAGATGATGATGTAAATTAATCTATCGTCTCCCTTTTGTGAAGTCGCATGTTTCCTATGGACGCCGTGAATCGGAAGGAGAGCGAGAGGGCTTTTAGCCGCCCGCCCCGCCGCTATCACCTTTCCTAATACTGTGTTGAAGCGCCCCCCGGTATAAGCTATAATCAAAAGTGAACCCCCTTTATTATTAGGAGATTACCTTGTACAGAACTCATACCTGCGGTTCTCTCAGAAAAGAAAATGTGGGCGCCACCGTGTCCCTGGCCGGCTGGGTCAACCGCCGGCGCGACCACGGCGGGCTGGTCTTTATAGATTTGCGGGACCGTTACGGCATCGTCCAGACGGTGTTCAATCCCGCCATCTCGCCGGAAGCTTTAAAAACCGCCGAGCAGCTGCGCAGCGAGTACGTGATTACCCTTACCGGCGAGGTGTCTTTACGCCCCGCCGGCACCGAGAACAGCAAGCTGCCCACCGGCGAGGTAGAGGTAATCGTTAAAAACGTGACGATACTGAATGCCTCCAATACACCTCCCTTTTATATCAACGAGGAGGTGGAGGTGGACGAGAACGTGCGCCTCCGGTACCGCTACCTTGACCTGCGGCGCCCGCGCATGAGAGATAACCTCATCCTGCGTCACCACATCATCAAGTTCATCCATGACTTCCTGGACGCCCGCGGCTTCATAGAGGTGGAGACGCCCATTTTGCTTAAGAGCACCCCGGAGGGTGCGCGCGACTATTTAGTGCCGAGCCGCATCCACCCGGGGGAGTTTTACGCTTTGCCCCAGTCCCCCCAGCAGGTAAAACAGCTATTGATGGTGGCCGGCATCGACCGTTATTACCAGATTGCCCGCTGCTTCCGCGACGAGGACACCCGCGCCGACCGTCAGCCGGAGTTCACCCAGCTGGACATCGAGATGAGCTTCGTGGAAGAAGAGGAAATTATCGCCCTTATCGAAGAGATGTTCTATACCATGGTGCGCACGCTCAAACCGGAAAAGCGGATGCATAAGCCGTTCCCGCGCCTGACCTACGCGGAGTCGCTGGACCGCTTCGGCACGGACAAGCCGGACATTCGCTTCGGGATGGAGATTAAAGATATATCTGACATCGCCGCCGGCACGGAGTTCGGCGTTTTCAGGAAAGCCCTGGACGCCGGTGGCAAGGTCAAGGGAATTTGTGTACCTGGCTGCGCCGGCTACACGCGCCGACAGATGGACGACTTGAACGATTCGGCCAAACAACTGGGGGCGGGGGGGCTGGTGACTATAGCCCTGGACGCTGCCGGCAGCATCGAGCATTTGACCGGCGACATGGTGAAGTCCGCCGCCTTTAAATTCCTGACACTGGAGCAGGTGAAAGCCATGGCCGGGACACTTGAAGCCGGCCCCGGCGACCTGCTGCTGATGGTGGCCGGAGATAACCGGCTGGCTAACACCGTCCTGGGCGAGCTGCGCAAAGAAATGGGTAAAAGGCTCAAGCTGGCCGACCCGCAGGAGTTGGCTTTCGCTTTCATCGTGGACTTTCCGCTGTTTGAAAGAGACCTCCAGACGGGCCGGCTGCAGGCTACCCATCACCCCTTCACCATGCCCCGTGACGAGGATATTCCGTTGCTGGACACGGCGCCGGAAAAGATTACCGCCAAATGCTATGACTTCGTCTGCAACGGCTACGAGCTTTGCAGCGGCAGCATCAGGATACACACCGCCGAGATGCAGAAAAAGATTTTCCGCATCCTGGGTTATGAGGATAAAACAATCGAGGAGCTTTTCGGGCATATGCTGGAAGCTTTCAGCTACGGCGCGCCCCCGCACGGCGGCATCGCCCCGGGCATCGACCGCGTGGTCATGCTGCTGGCCGGGGAAGAAAGCATCCGCGACGTCGTGGCCTTCCCCAAGAACCAGGCGGCCGTGGACCTTACCTTCAGGGCCCCGGCCCCGGTGACGGAAGATCAGCTGAAAGAATTGCATATCAAACTGCGTGAAGAGTAGGAATCGGGAGGAAACTTGAAAGTCACAAAAGATAAAGTAGAAAACAGCCAGGCGTACCTGACTATCGAGATGGAGCCTGCGGACATGGAAGATGGGATGAAACATGCCTATGAGCACCTGGTGCAGCATGCCAGCATCCCCGGCTTCCGCAAGGGCAAAGCCCCCCGCGCGGTAGTGGAACGCACCCTGGGCAAGGGCAGGATGCTGGAAGAAGCCATCGACCACATGATACCGGAAGCGTACGAGAAGGCGCTCAAGGAACAGGAAATAGAGCCTTACGCCCAGCCGGAAGTCCGCATAACCAAGGCGGAGCCGCTGATATTTGAAGCGGTGGTGCCTTTAACGCCTACCGTCACCCTGGGCGACTACCGGAGCATCAGGATGAAGGCGGAAGTGGCGGAAGTAAAAGAGGAAAACATCACTTCCGTCCTGGAAGAGCTGCGCCACCAGCACGCCACATGGGAGCCGGTGGACCGGCCGCTGGCTTTTAACGACATGGCGGTTATCGATATCAACGGCGTCTGCGAAGAAAAGCCTATCGTGCAGAAAATAGCCTCGCAGTACCAGGTGCTTAAAGACGCCAGCACCCCGGCGCCGGGATTCGCCGAGCAGGTTGCGGGCATGAACAAGGGCGAGACCAAAGAGTTCGATCTCACCTTTCCCGCCGATTTTTACAGTACCCAGTTCGCCGGAAAGCAGGCGCATTTCAAGGTGACTTTGCATGAGGTAAAAGAGGAAAAGCTGCCGGAACTGAATGACGACCTGGCTTTACAGGTCTCCTCCGAGTTCAAGACGCTGGAAGCGCTGCGCGAGGAAGTGGTCAAGGGCCTGAAACTGCGGTCGGAAGAGACCGCGCGCATGGAGGTGGAAGAAAAAATCATCAACACCGCCGTGGAACAGTCCAAGATAGAGTACCCGCCGGTGGTGGTTGATTTAGAGATAAACCGGATTATCAACGACCAGGCGCGGCAGCTGCAAATGTCGGGGCGGGGCATGGACGAATACCTGCGCAGCCTCAACAAGACGCCGGAACAGCTCCAGGAAGAGCTGCGTCCCGTTGCCCAGAAGAATATCGCCGCGTCTCTGGTCTTGAGCAAAATCGCCGAGACAGAAAAAATAGAAGTCACGGAAGAAGAGATTCTTAACGGCATCAATAACATGGTCCGGGGCATCGGGGAGGACAAGAAAGAAGAAATGAGAAAGCTCCTGGACACGCCCCAGACCCGCCAGTCCATGACCCAGACGCTCAAGACGCGCAAGACTATCGAGCGCCTGGCGGATATCGCTAAAGAGGCCGGGGAGACCGACCAGGAGATAAAGAAGGAGGAGGAAAAATGAACACTAATCCGTTAAATGTTTTACCACATGTAGTCGAGAGCGGTCCCAGGGGTGAAAGAGCCTGGGATCTTTATTCGATGCTGTTAAAAGAACGCATCATAATGCTATTCACGCCTATCGATGATATGGTAGCCAACACGCTGATCGCCCAGCTGCTTTACCTGGAAAGAGAAGACCCGGACCGGGACATCAGCATGTATATCCAGAGTCCCGGCGGGGTAATTACCGCCGGCCTGGCAATTTATGATACCATGAACCTTATCCGGCCGCAGGTTTCCACCATCTGCGTGGGCATGGCGGCCAGTATGGCTACTATTTTGCTCAGTTCCGGCGCTAAGGGGAAACGCTATGCCCTGCCCCACGCCACCATTCACATGCACCAGGCCAGCGGCGGCGTACAGGGACAGGCGACCGACATGGTTATTCAAGCCAAAGAAATCATGCGTCTGCAAGATATCATCAAGGAAATACTGGTGAATAGTACCGGTCAGACTTCAGAGAAAATATCCCATGATATGGACCGTGACTTTTATATGAGTGCTGACCAGGCTAAAGAATACGGCCTTATCGACGAAGTGCTGATGAAGGCGTCTGACGATAAGGAAGAAAAAGCCAGGAAAGACAAGAAATAGCTGGTCGTTATTTCAAAAATTAAGAGAGGGGGTTAAAAGCCCCCTCTTTTTTTTATGCTTTTACGCCCGTTGGTCTTTCGGCAAGCCATCGTCCTGCCGCCGTAGCTGGCCCGGCTAGTCTGTCCGGTACTCTTTACGCCTGAATCCACGGGTGAGTGATGTACAGGCGATACCTTTTACCGCCATCTCGGCGATGCAGCGGTTACAATGGTCGCAGTCCACCGCGCTTACCTCTCCGGACTGCATTTTTTTGATTACCTCCGGGTCTCGTACCGTGGCGCGGCCCACCTGTAGGAAAGGGAAGCCCTCCTGCAAGACTTGCTTCATATTGTCCAGCGAGCACACTCCGCCGATATAGATAACCGGGATTTTCACCGCGTCCCTGATGCGTTTGGCCTGCTCCAGCAGAAACAGCTCTTTATAAGGGAATTCCCTGACGATAAACCGCCCGAACAGCGCCATGCCCATTTTGGTTACCGGGTTCTTTTCACTCTTTACGTATTCCAGTATCGGTACCTGGCCGCGCATCATGTAAAAGGATGTCCTGGCGGTAAAGCCGCAGCTGGGTACCAAGGCGCTGGCCCCCGCCGCCGCAAAGCTTTTGGCCACTTCCACCGCTTCGTCAATAGTCAGGCCGCCTTTAAAACCGTCCTCGCAGTTCATTTTTACCAGTACGGGAAAGTCCGGCCCCACCGTTTCCCTGACCCGCCGGATTACCGAGGCGGGGAACTCCAGGCGGTTGGCCAGGGATCCACCGTAGCGGTCTTTGCGGTGATTGGTCCAGGGGGAAAGGAACTGGCTGAGCAAATAGCCGTGCCCGGCGTGAATCTCGATGGCGTCGAACCCGGCCCTTACCGCCATCGCCGCCGCTTTGCCGAAGTCTTCCCGCACCCGCCCGATATCGTCTTCCGTCATCCGGCGGCAGACGCTGTAGCGGAATAAACAGAACTTGCGGGAAGGTCCGATGGGGGTGGCCCCGGCGGCGCTTTTATTGGCGAAAAAGCCGCAGTGGCCCAGCTGTATGGACGCGGCGGCTCCCTCCCGGTGCACGGCCTCCGTCAAGCGCCGGAGACCGGGGATAATTTCCTCGCGCATCCACATTTCGTTGGAAAAGGCGACGCCGTCGCGGGAGACGGCGCAATAGGAAACGGTGGTCATGCCGATGCCGCCGGCGGCTATTTTCCGGTGGTGCTCGATTAAAGCGTCGCTGGGGGCGGCGTTGGGGGACAGTCCCTCGAAGCAGCCGGACCGGATAATCCGGTTGCGCAGTTCCAGATGGCCTATTTTACCGGGGGTAAATACTTTCGGAGACGCATTCACGTAATCTATTAAATATTTCCTTTTATGGTATCGTCAATCTCTTTAGTGAGGTCGTAGCCCAGGATAACTTTACCGGAGGAATCCACCACTTTACGGTCTTTGGTTATCTTTATCTTGCCCTCGCTGAAAACGCGGAGGGTGGCCACGGTCAGCGGCAGCTCCCTGACGGCGCCGTGTTCCCGTATCGCTTTGAACAGGGGATTTTCCACGCCCTGCGCGGCTTTAATCTGCTCGACGGTCTTGCCTCTTATCCCCTCCCAGTATTTATCGAAGGCCTGGCCGCGGATGGGGAAGGTGCAGTAGGCGGCGGTGGGTCCCATGTCCAGCTCCGGGATAGCCACGTGCATTTTAATGCCCTGGGTAGCCGCACCGGTCTCTATCAGCTTCCAGATGACCTGCTGCCAGGTGCCGGCGGGCCCGCCCGGGGCGGCGGGGTGCAGGTTAATGATTTCATATTTATCGCACATCAGCCGGGAGGTGACTATCATCAGGCCAGCCAGCAGCACCAGGTCGGGATGGAACTTGCCCAGTCGCTTTAAGACCTCGGTGTCATAGTCGAGTCGCCACTGTGGCAGCGGCTGGGCTAAATCCGGGCTGGGCATATTGCGTTCCGCCCGGTATCTCTGGTAGGAGTAGCTGACCAGCGGGATGCCGTAGTCGTTTACCATGTCCAGGTACTGGTCGGTAGGTTCCGTCTCGCCGCGCTCGCGACTGCAAAAGACAAACTCGATTTCCGCGTTGAGAGTGCCCGCTTTTATAGCGTCCTGTGTAGTCTTTAGTAACGCTTTAGACCCCGGCCCCCGCCCGGTGGAAAACCAGCCTATTTTATACTTACTCATTTTCACCCCGCCTGCTTAATTTGCCCTTTACCATGGCCCATTTGCTGAAAATATGCACGAACACCCCGGACCTTTTGCCGTATATCTTTCCCTGTTTGATGGACTCGATAAACTCTTCCTTGGTGTTGAAGTCCGGCATCTCGATGTAGGCGTTGCCGATTTCATTAATCGTGTGGGCGTCGCTGCCGGCGCCGCCGGGTATATTGTGCTTCTCCGCGTAGGCTTTGGCTTTGTCTGCGCTGGTGGGGAAAGGGCTGCGCGAGTTCATCACTTCCATGAGTTCGATTTCCGGTAGAATTTCATCGATAACTTTGTCCTTCAGTGCCGAGCCGCGTATCGTTTCGAAGGGGTGCTGGACGTTAACCAGCCCGCCCTGCGCCCGGATGCGTTTGATGGCTTCCCGCGGGGTGATGCCGCTGGGGATGGTCTCCTTGAGGAACATGCCCATGATTTCGCCTTCGGTGGTGAGGATTTCCTCCGCCACGATGACCTTGAACGGGGCGATTTTCTTTAGCTCCAGCCCGCCTTCCGCGGTGCCGTGGTCGGCGATGGCGACGCAGTTGATGCCCAGCTCCTGGCACCGCGCGATTATCTTGTCCAGTGAGGACTGGCAGTCCATGGAATACCGGGTGTGGATATGTAAATCTGCTTTCAGCAAGGTCATACTCTCTTTCTTTTCCGTTATCGGTATCATGCCGGTCGTCCCGGTTATTTCTTCCGCCCGATTATCTGATAAAGCCTGGCCAGCAAATAATACGGATATTTATCCGTTAAGGTTTTCTCAAATTCCACCAGAGCATCATAATATGCCTTTTCTGATTTTCGCTCATTAGGAAGATAAGCGCAGGCACATTGTATGCCGTAGTGACCGGCCGGTTCAAATCCGCTGTTTCGCAGCATTTCAACTGTTTCATCACCGGAATACAGGCGGGTGATACGCTTGACCCAGGGATGAAAATGCTCTTTTTTACCGATTTCATTTTTAGCGGTAACCAGGTCTCCGTTTTGAAAGGCCGTTTTGTAGGCCAGTGAATAGCGGTTGCTATCGATAACAGACAGCAGGCCGCCGGGTGCGACCAAATTGTACAAATTATTTAGAAATCCGGGGGCCTCGGGTAAAAACTCCATCATCAGATGGCAGAGAACTAAATCGTATTTATTTCCGTTAAAGCGCTCCTGAATGTCCTCAGCATTACCCTGCGTAAAAGTAATATTGCCGGATACGCCCTGTGCCCCGGCGTTTTCTTTTGCTTCCGCCAGCATGGCGGATGAAGCATCTAGACAGGTTACGGTATGGCCCTGTTTAGCGTAAAAAATAGAGTCGGCGCCGTTGCCCCCGCCGATATCCAGGATGAGTTTGGGACGGTCATCCAGATGCCGCTGTATGTTGTAGCGGGAGATATCGTAATACAGTTTACCCCAGGGAAAGCCTTGCCACTCTTTCCAGGTATCAGTCAACCTGTCAAATTCACTGGCGGTTTCCGGCATCACTGATACTTGACTTTCCGCGCTCCGGTCAGCAGCTTCACTTTCCCTTGTTCCATCACTACCGTATCCTCGATGCGCACGCCGCCCCACCCCGTGAGATAAATGCCCGGCTCGACGGTGAACACCATGTTTTCTTCCAGCTTTTCCACGGAGTTAGGGCTGAGAAACGGCAGTTCGTGTTCCGCCAGGCCGACGCCGTGACCCAGGGAATGCCCGAAGGCATCGCCGTAGCCGGCCTGATTGATGACCTCCCGCGCTATGGCGTCCGCTTCCTTGCCGGTCATGCCTTTGCGGATTTGCGCGATAGCCGCGGTCTGCGCTTCCAGGACGGTGTTATAGACTTTTTTCAATTTGGCGTCCGCCTTGCCGGCGCATACGGTGCGGGTAAGGTCGCTGGCATAGCCGGAGACTTTGCCGCCCATGTCAATCACGATGGTCTCGCCGTTTTGTACAGGGCGTCCGGATGGCTTGGCGTGGGGCAGGGCGGCGTTCGGACCGGAACCCACGATGATATCGAAGGGGAGCGACTGGCTGCCCATCTCCCGCAGGGCTTTTTCCAGCTCCCAGGCGATTTGTGCTTCCGTCATGCCGGCCTCGATGTTTTTCTCGACGGATTCAAAAGCGGCGTCCGTCAGCGCCGAGGCTTTACGGATAAGCTCTATTTCCCCCGGCTCCTTTACCGCCCGCAGGGTTTCCACGATGTTGTTGGTGGCCGCCAGCTTCACGGCCACCTGTTTTTTCCTCAGGGCGCCGCGCAGCCGGGCGTGGAAATCATAAGTAACGTCCCCACCCTCGAACCCCAGGGTTTTAACCGCCAGATCCCGCATCATCCCGGGGAACCATTCCGCCAGGCTGCCGGAGATGCGCTGAATATCAAAATCGGGCGCCTCGGCGGCCGCCTGCTCGGTATAGCGGAAGTCCGTGGCCAGTATGGCTTTATTCCGGCTGATAATCAAATAGCCGGCGGTGCCGTGGAAGCCGGAAAGCCAGCGCCGGTTTTCCGGTTGCGTTATCAATATAGCGTCGAGGCCTTTTTCCGCCAGCTTTAAACCCAGGTTACGAAGACGTTTGTTCATTATTACGATTAAAAATACCTTTCTTCTCTGCTTTTTTCAATGCCGTCATTTGTCTTTAGTCTATTTATCGTCCCTCTTTTATAAAGAGGGAGTAAGGGAGTTTTTATTTCCTTGTTACTTGCTGCTTACCTTCCTCCAGGTGCGCCATGGGATGGGCGGCGAGGTATATCTTTCGCGCCCGACTCTGCGTGACGTGGGTGTAAATCTGCGTCGAGGAAAGGTCGGCGTGGCCCAGCAGGTCCTGTACCACTTTCAGGTCCGCCCCGCCGTCCAGGAGGTGGGTGGCGAAAGTGTGGCGCAGCACGTGCGGGTGAACGCTGCGGTTGATGCTGTGCGCGTACCTGGTTAATATTTTCTGCACCCGCCGCGCCAAGATGCGCCCGCCGTAGCGGTTGATGAAAAGGGCATTGTTCTTCTTTTTCCCTAACAGCTGGCGGCGGCCGTCATTGATGTAGGTGTTTAACGCCGCCGCCGCCGGTCCGCCGATTAACACCACCCGCTCTTTGGCCCCTTTACCCCACACCCGAATTTCATTGGTATCCAGGTTTATCTTCTCCACGTTCATGCTGACCAGCTCGCTGACGCGCATGCCGGAAGCATAGAGCAGCTCCATCAGGGCGCGGTCGCGCTGGCCCTGGGGCGTGGTAACGTCCGGCGATTCCACCAGGCGTTTGGCTTCTTCCACGGTGAGGAAGGCGGGCAAACGCTTATCCAGCTTGGGGGAGACGGTAGTGGCCGCCGGGCTGGCCGTGATCAGCTCTTCACGCATCAGGTAGCGGTAGAACGACCTTATGGCCGAAAGCTTGCGGGCGATGCTGCTCTTGGCGTATTTCTGCTCCATCAAAGAGGCCAGGTAGGCGCGCAGGGTCTGCTTGTTAACATCTTTCAGGGTATCAATGCCTTTTTCCTTGACGAAGGCGAAGAACTCCAGCAGGTCCTTGGTATAGTTGCGCACCGTGTAAGGGGAAACGTTTCTTTCCGCCTCCAGGTACGCCACGTAGCGACTAAATACTTCCTGCATCGTCAGCTTACATTCCTGCTAAAAGGAGGATGTTTTACTAAAAACCCTCTCTATCTCCCTTTAGTAATAGGGAGACGATATCATTAACATAATCAATTGTCCCTCTTCAGTAAAGACCTGCCCTGAGCTGAGTCAAGGGAGGGAACAAGGGAGTTTTTTATTTCCCTCTCACCACGTTCGTTTCGCTCAGTGTAGCTTAATTCTCTCCCGTGGTGGGGAGAGGAAAGTTGTTACTTGTCACTTGTTACCTGTTCCTTGGTCTCCTCCGGCGCTTTGCCTTTATACTCGCACTTGGTGCACCAGGCCTGTTTGCCGTGCAGGGTCAGCAGCCCTTGGCACTGCGGGCAGGGCTGGGCTATAGGCTTGAAGTTGGTGATAAACTTGCAGTCCGGGTAGCCGCTGCAGCCGTAAAAGGTGCGCCGCTTTTTGTTGACGCGCTGTATCAGGTCTTTGCCGCAATCCGGGCATTTGGCGCCCACCTTTAACTGGAACGACTGCGTGTACTTACAGCCCGGGTAGCCGCTGCAGGCTGCGAATTTCCCGAAGCGCCCCGTCTTGACCACCAGCGGCTTGCCGCATTTGGGGCACATCTCCCCGGTAAGTTCGTCCGGGAGCTTCACTTTCTCCGCAGTCTCCACGGCTTTTTGATAGTCCCTTTCGAAGGGAGTATAGAATTTCTGGATAACGCCGGGCCACTTGCGTTTATCTTCGGCGATATCATCCAGCTCGTTTTCCATTTCCGCGGTGAATTTCTCGTTGATAATGTCCGGGAAATGCTGTACCAGCAGGTCGTTGGTGGCGAAGCCCAAATCGGTGGGCTGGAACACCCCTTTTACCTTGATGACGTAATCGCGTTCCTGCACGGTGGAAATGGTGGGCGCGTAGGTACTGGGCCGCCCGATGCCGTACTGTTCCAGCGTCTTGACCAGGGTTGCTTCCGTGTAGCGGGGCGGCGGCTGGGTAAAGCGCTGGTCCGGGTAAACACCCAGCAGGGTGAGCCCGTCGCCTTTAACCAGTTCCGGCAAAGTTGTCTTGCGTTCCTCGTCGTCCTCGTCTTTGCCTTCACTGTAAAGTGTGATAAAGCCGGGGAAGGTATTGACGGACGTCGCCGTCCTTAATAGGTAATCGCGGTGGTCTTTAGCCTCGATATCGACGGTGGTGTTATCGAACAGCGCCGCCGCCATCTGGCTGGCCACCATGCGCTTCCAGATGAGGTCGTACAGGCGGTACTGCGGGGCGGTGAGGTACTTTTTGATGTTCGCCGGCTCGCGGTGGGCGCGGGTGGGGCGGACAGCCTCGTGGGCCTCCTGGGCGCCTTTGGCGCGAGCGGTATAGACCCGGGGCTTGGGCGGCAGATATTTAACGCCGTAAGTCTCCTGGATATAAGCCACCGTCTCCGTGATGGCGGAAGAGGCCACGTGGGTGGAGTCCGTGCGCATGTAGGTAATCAAGCCCACGTTCCCCTCATCGCCCACCGGCAAGCCCTCGTAGAGCTGCTGGGCCAGGGCCATGGTCTGCTTGGCGGTAAAGCGCAGCTTGCGCCAGGCTTCCTGCTGCAAGGTGCTGGTGGTGAAGGGCGGGGCCGGCTGGCGCGTCACTTTCTTGGTGGCTACCTTGAGCACGTCATAAGCGGCTTTTTCCAGCGCGTTTTTAATCGCGTCGGACTCTTCCGCCGTATGGATATTGAGCTTCTTGCCTTCGACCAGTCCCACCAGCGTCGCCCGGAAAACGGGCTTTTCCTTCTGCTTGCTTAGCTCGACTTCTATGACCCAGTACTCCTCCGGTTTGAAGGCCTGTATCTCGCGCTCACGGTCGACGACGATTTTAACGGCGACCGACTGCACCCGTCCCGCCGATAGGCGCTTCCGGACCTTTTTCCAGAGCAGCGGGCTTATCTTGTAGCCTACCAGCCGGTCGAGAATGCGCCGCGCCTGCTGGGCATCCACCAGCTGCATGTTAATGGAGCGGGGATTTTTAAAAGCCTCTTTGACCGCTTCCTCCGTTATTTCCCGGAAAACGACGCGCTGTAAGGGCTTTTTACCGATGCCGGTCACCTCCGCCAGGTGCCAGGCGATAGCCTCCCCCTCGCGGTCGGGGTCGGTGGCGAGGTAGATAGTCGAGGCGGTCTTGGCCGCCAGCTTCAGCTCGTTGACCAGCTTGGTCTTGGCTTTAGGCACCACGTATTTGGGCTGGAAGCCGTTTTCGATGTCCACGCCCATCTGGCCGCGGGGCAAATCCCTGACGTGCCCGAGCGATGCCTTGATGGTGTAGCCTTTACCCAGTATTTTAGCCAGCGTTTTCGTCTTGGCCGGTGATTCCACGATAACAAGTTTGTTCGTCATAAGTATCAGTCAACTCTCACTTTATATTCCTGCCGCATCTCCCGCGACAGTACGTAATTCATGGTGCCAACCTGCTTGACCAGTCCCTTGAGCTCCATCATCGCCAGGGTGCTGCTGACCGTGGCCGCCGGCAGGCCGCTGCGCCGGCAGACCTCGTCGATGTGGGACGGCTCGGCGTGAAGGTGGCTGATGAGCAGGGACTCGGTCTCCGATTCCGGTAAAAGCTCTCTCATTTCCATCTGGCGGGCCACGGTGGTCAGGTTCAGCTCTTCCAGTATGTCCGTGTACGTCCGGACCAGCTTGGCTTCACCCGCCTGGATAGCGCGGTTGGTGCCGTTGCTGGCCGGCGAAAGGATACTGCCCGGCACGGCGAAGACCTCGCGGTCCTGCTCCAACGCGTCACGGGCGGTAATCATGGCGCCGCTGTCCTCCCCGGCCTCCGTGACCAGCACCCCCAGGCTCAGACCGCTGAGAATCCGGTTACGGCGGGGGAAGTTCTCGGCGCGGGGCTTGGCCCCCAGGGGGTACTCGCTAAGCAGAGCGCCGTGCTCCATGATATCCCGCGCCAGGTTTTCATTTTCCAGGGGGTAAACGATATCCAGTCCGCAGGCAAAGACCGCCAGCGTGCGGCCGCCGGCCTCCAGGGCGGTGCGGTGGGCGATGGTATCTATGCCCCGCGCCAGCCCGCTAACGATGGTTATCTTGCTGCGCGCCAGGTCTGTCACTAACTCTTCGGTAACCTGCCGCCCGTAAACGGTAGCCCGCCGCGTTCCCACCACCGCCAGGCACCACTCGTCCTCCGGCAGCAGGGCGCCCTTGACATAAAGTACGGGCGGATAATCATATATCTCTTTGAGTCGTTTGGGATATTCCGCATCCTTGCAGGTGAGTACCTGGACGCGGGCGCGCTCCAGCTTCTCCATTTCTTGGTCGGGATTTATCTTGTCCCGCCACGCGGCGATAGTGCGCAGGGCGGCGCTGTCCAGTCCGGCGCGTTTCATCTCGCCGGGAGAAGCACGCCATGCCGGTTCCAGTCCCCCGAAATAGCTTTCCAGCTGCCCCAGGCGCACCCGCCCGATGCCCGGTATGTTATTGAAGCCCACCCAGTACTTGATATCTTTATTCAAAGTAATTTTAATTCTAGCACAGGGTAGGGGACATGACAATTGATTAACCGGAAAGCTTGAGTACTAAAAGGTAAAGCTGAAAATCATGCGGTAAGCCTGCCCGACTGTGACGAAGACGGAAGCTTCATCGCATATAGTTCACCAGACTACTTGCCCACCGAAACTTTTGCGCAGGTGGTAGCTTTAGCGCAGGCTGGCGGAGAGGGTGGGATTCGAACCCACGGTAACCTTGCGGCTACTCACGCTCTCCAGGCGTGCCTGATAGGCCACTCCAGCACCTCTCCGTAATAGGGACTCTCTTATATTAAAGCATTTCTATTTACGTGGCAAATCCGGGAAATTGCGTATTTCGGTGAAATCGGCCGCTTGTTCGGGATGAAATCGGCCGGGTGTTCGGGCAAACCGGCCACCCCCTGGGGACGCCGGACTAAGGTACAGTTTAGCTTACTTTCTTATCGCTTTCAAT